>CALZDE010000058.1 GCA_945637225.1 uncultured Selenomonadaceae bacterium | reverse complement strand
CATATTATTCTTTACCACATTTCCCATAATAAATAACTCCTTTAAAAACATAAATACATCTTCTATTCTTATCGAAAGATATACCTTGTTTCTTAATGTTAAATTTACCCTCATGAATAAAATTATTCATCACCCCTGTAAAAGACTTAATGCCTGACTGGAGCTCTGATTCGATTGTGCCAGCATAGACTGTGCCGCCTGCATTAATACATTATTTTTAGTATACTCTGTCATTTCCTTTGCCATATCAGCATCACGAATAACAGACTCTGCTGCAGTGGTATTCTCACCTGAAACCGTCAGATTGCTGATAGTATACTCCATACGGCTGGAAGCCGCCCCAATGTAAGTTATATAGTCCAGCACACAGTCAATGGATTTATCAAGCTGTGTAATAGCATTTGAAGCCTGTGTCAGTGTTTTAACGCTTAAATTTTTGTTATTCTTATCCTGCACACCTATAGCCTTGGCATCTATATATGGCATATTTATCGTAATATTTTGAGAGGCTTCTGTTCCCGTATGGAAACGCATTCCGCCCTTTACCTGTATATCAGCAAGATAGCGTTTATCAGCCAGCAAAGCCTGCCAATCTCCGCACCATTTAACCTCTAACCCCTCTATGTATGTACTTTTGGTTAATGGATTATGCCAATATTTTGTAGAACCGCCCTCTGGTACAGCTGAATCTGCAGTTTTTTCTTCCCTTGATACACCTGCATCAAAACCAATAATAGAACCTGTATCCTTATTATCCAAGTTTATATCACAATACTGTTTTAAAAATTTATCTCCACTTCCTGCTGTTGCACGATCTGCCACCATACAGCTTCTCAGATGGTTAAAGTCTTTAATCCATCCTTTTGAAGCGGCCTGTATCGCTGAATTAACACGTTCAGTAGTCATTTCTCCTTCACTGCTCGCTAATGCACCCATAAACTGTTTTAAGGATTCCTCTGCTGAATATCCTGATTTAGCTGCCATGTATCTAAATGCAACATAGCCAGCTTCGTAACTGCTGACTTCTGAAAATCCGCCTACACTATCAGCAAAGCTCAAAATATTAGCCTTATTGGTATCATCTATACCACATATCAATCTTTGTGCACCGTATAAAAAAGTATTCGGTAAATTTCCACAGCCGTCAATATTTGCAAACATAACGGCGCCTGCAATCTGTTCTGTTATTTCTCTATCCATATGAGTCAATGCTGCCGATTTACCATTGACATCCTCATCAGATATCCCTTTAAATGAATTCATATTTATATTTAAAGCCAGTCTAACATTCCTGTTGGCGGAATTTGCATGATATGCCAGCTGTGATGAAAAGCCTGCACTTGGATCATCCATAAAATATATTTCCAACGACTTTGAGCCCTTGGCATTAGAAAAGTTCAAACCCATAGACTGCTCGGTAAGTGTCAGTGCGTTAGAAATCCACTCAGTATTAAGAGCCGCTACTATAGTCTGTTCATCGTTATAAGTCTTATTCATAGCACCATCAAATATGACCTTATTATTAAATCTGATATCTGAATTATCGTTAATCTGATCTATAAGCTGGTCAATTTCCTTTTGAATAATTGCTCTGTCTGCGTTAGTATTGCTATCATTAGCTGCATTAACAGCTTTTTCTTTCATGGTACGCAAAATATCCACAGTATCTGTTAAGGCACCATCTGCTACCTTTAACAAACTGCTGGCATTCTGAGAATTATTTACAGCCTGGTCTAAACTGCGAATCTGTACACGCATTTTTTCAGATATTGAAAAACCAGAGGCATCATCTGAAGCACTATTTATTTTCATGCCACTGGATACTTTATTTAAACTTTTGGCTAACGCCTTAGAATTCTTATTTAAACTATTTAGACTGTTTTTCGCATTCATGTTATTTTTAATTACCATTGCCATAACTACTACCCCATACTATTGTGTTTCTAATCAGCAAAATACTTTTTAGATTTTGACAAAATTCTTATTACTTCCTCACAATTATAACATATTTTGATACCAAAATACAATATTTTTAAAACATTGGAAGCAAAAATAAAACCCGTACAGATTTTTCCATACGGGTTATATACAGTCATATTAATTTTTACATCTGTTCCTTCAGCATATCTGCCGCCGCCAAAAGTGCAACAATCATTGCTGATGGTCTAGGTGGACAGCCTGGTACGTACAAATCTACCGGTACTACCTTATCTGCCGCCCCTACAATAGCATAGGTATCGCCATAGGTTTCACCGCCAGCGGCACAGGCACCGCATGCCATTACCAGCTTTGGCTCAGGCATTGCTTCATAGCTCATTTTCAGAGCCTGCTCCAAATTCCTGCTTACTACGCCTGTTACCATCAAAAGGTCAGCATGTCTTGGAGATGCCACAAACGCTACACCGTATCTGTGCAAATCGTAATAAGAATTGCTCAGTGCACCCATTTCAAAATCACAGGCATTACAGGAACCAGCGTCCAAATGTCTTACATGAAGGGAACGGCCCAGCTTATTTTTCAGCACATCAGCAGTTGCTTCTACACCAGCCTCAATCAGCATTGGCATTACATCATTACTGCTATGGTGCAAATCTCCTGCCGCATTTTCTGCTACAGCTTCTACACATTTTCCGCAGAACAGGCATTTCTTATAATCAATTTTATAATCATTGCCTTCTACCTGAAAAGCCTTTACAGGACATGCCTTTGCACATTTATTCAGGCAATCACTGTTACAGCTGCCTTCAATTTTTCCTCTTAATCTGTCACTGCCAGTCAGGGCAATCTGTTCTGTTGCAATTTTATCCTTGAAGATTCGTTCCAAAACCTTAAACACTATTACCCCTCCTTATCTGTCTATACAAGCATAGCAAAGCTCAAAGCTCTTGTTTATCAATGGGAAGTCAGGAATGATATTGCCTGTTACCGCAAAAGGAACTGCTGGCCAATTTGCATAGGAAGCACTTCTTACAAACAGACGGTCAATTTTCCCTTCGTTATCCAAGGCTACATAATGGAAGTTACTGCCTCGTGGGGATTCACTGATACCCCAGCTTTCACGTGGACCATTATATGCTAAATCTGCCTTTAAGGTATTATCCTCACAGTTTTCCAAAAGCTTCAATAACTGGTCTACCAGCTTAAAGGATACCTCTAATTCCTCAAGACGGACAAGAAGTCTAGCGGCTACGTCACCGCTCTTATGAGTGCATACCTCAAAATCAAGCTCAGGATACATGCCATAATCAAAATCCTTACGGCTGTCGTGAGCAAATCCGCTGGCTCTTGCACCTACGCCTACCATTGCTAAATCAACAGCTACTTCCTTAGGTACAATACCTGTGGTCTGAACTCGGTTCTGGAAACTGTCCTGCTCCTTAAACATGATACCCATATCAGCCACACCAAAGCGTACCTTTTTCAGTACCTCTCTGATTTCAACAATTAATTCATGGGTAATATCCTGACGGACACCACCTGGCACGATTACACCACGCAGGAAACGGTTTCCGGCTACTGCTTCACAAAGACGCATGGTCTGCTCTTTCAGTCTGCCGCCTAAGCTTATTGCAGGATTAAAGCCTACACCAGCTGGCATATTGCCAATATCGCCTACATGGTTGACAATTCTCTCTAATTCGCTGAGCAGGGTACGGATAATTTCAGCACGTCTTGGCACCTTTACATCAAGAGCCTTTTCTACTGCCTGACAGAAGCTCCATGTATTAGATACACTGCACGCACCGCAAATTCTCTCTACGATATGCAGGGCCTCATCAGGAGTCTTGCCCTCAACAGCCTTTTCAATACCACGATGAGTAAAGAACAGCTTTGCATCAAGCTGAAGCATGGACTCACCGGCCTGACTGAAACGGAAATGGCCTGGCTCAATGATACCAGCATGAATAGGTCCTACTGGCACTTCAAAAAGTCCCTCACCATCAGAGGTACGCATTTTATACTCTCGTTTACCACGTTCCTGCTGATTTTTACGGACTACCTTACGCAGTGGGAAGAATCCCTCAGGAAAGTTTTCATGAAGCACAAGAGGACGTGGGTCTGGATGTCCCTTTGGAATAATGCCAAACATATCCTTAATTTCACGCTCAAACCATGCAGCTGCAGGAACAAGCTTAGTTAAAGTTTCATATTCAAGATGGCCATGTGGGTCGAATACTGCCTTGGCAATATCCATATCTCTTTTTTCAAAATTCTCAAATACCATGTAAATGGTATAGCCCAGACCGCTTGCTGTTTCATCCCTGCCAAACATAGCTGTCAATGGATGATAATTGTCAATGGAAAACATATGGGCTGTTTCGTGCATTGCCTCAGGGGAAATTTTCATGATACTCATACTGGCATACCTCCCAAAACAATCTGTGCTGCACTAGTCAGCATATTCTGGAACATAGGAAGCTGGCTGATACCACCGCTTACTACACAGCTGAAAATCAATAAACCATAAAGAACTGCGGAATCTAACGTTCCAATAAGCTCACCAGAGGATTTACGATGAGGAACACCGCCCAGCATACGCATTACATGGTAGAGAATACCAATAACCATGCCAGCTAACAGCACCAAGGCAATAATACCCATGACAGGGTGCTCTGCGGAAAAGAAACCATACAGTATATAGAACTTACTGAAGAATACGCCCATAGGTGGCATACCTAAGATACCTACAATGCCCAAAAGCCAGAATAAAGCTGTCTTTGGTACCTGAGACATCATGCCATGAATACGCATCATATTCTTAGTACCATACTCCTCCATGATAGTACCTGCTACATAGAACAGGGAATACTTTACCAGTGCATGATTAAACATGTGGAGAAGGGTAGCTTCCATAGCAACAGGAACGAAAATACCAAGACCAGCCACCATCAAACCAAAGTTTTCCATTGAGGAATAAGCCAGCATACGCTTTACATCACGCTGAATTACCACAAAAGGAACTGCCGCACCAATGGTGAAAAGACCAAAGGCAAGGCACAGACCGCTGATAAAATCTATACCAATAGCAGGTAATAAAATTACAATATTACGCATTAAAACGTAAATAGCACAGATACAGAGTGAACCGGAAAGCAATCCTGATGTAAGTGCAGGAGCCTCGGAATGAGCATCAGGAAGCCATGCATGCATAGGAGCAAGACCAACCTTTGTGCCATAGCCTACAAAGAGGAAGCAGAAGGCAAATTTTGCAATATCATGGTTCAGCTGGCCATTGTTCTGTACTAAATAAAGCCAGTTTAATGGATTTTCAGGGCCAACATCTGTCAGCTGGAGATAATATACGATAATTGTACCCAAGAGAGCAAGACAGATACCTACGGTACATACCATTACATACTTCCAAGTAGCCTCCAGAGATGTACGGGTAAATTTAAAAGCAACCAGCAATGCGGAAACCAAGGTAGTTGCCTCAATAGCAACCCACATCAGACCGAGATTATCCACCACTACTACAAGAAGCATAATCCAAACAAATATGTGAGACAGTGCATAGAAACGGCCCTCTAAGTGAGTGAAACGTCTTAAATAGCCGTAACGTGCATTCTTGTCTCTGTCAAGATATGCCTTACTTGTCCATGCAAAAGCAAAGTACAAGGTAGTGATAATCATCAGCATCCACATGCTGAGAGCGTCAACATAAAAATACTGAAGAATTAACGCCTCATTGGCATTAAATGAACTGAACATAGCCCACATACAGCCAAAAACAGCTGTTGCCGTAATTCGGTTGAGCCAGTGCAGCAAGGTGTTATTTAAAAAGCCCGGAGCCGCCAAAATACTAAAGATAAGTGGCAAGCCCAGAATACAATATAAAAGCGTTGTCATATCTAAATTCATGCTCTTACCCCTTCAATTTTTTCATAATACTGGTATCCGTTGTCATAAAGGACAGACGCATACGACCTGTGAGAATAACAAGGACTACTACCGCAATCAAGACATCAAGGAAAACACCTAATTCTACAACCAATGGCAGACCTCTTGTCAGCAAAAGACCTAAAAGGTAAATACCATTTTCCAAGGTAATCAGACCAACAATCTGCATGACTGCACGCTTTCTGAGTACCATCAGAGAAAGACCTGTCATAATCATGAGGATGGATGCAGAAATAACATCCTTGGCACCAGCGTCAGGCATTACCCTGCCTACAATAGCATAGCCTAATACCAAAAACAGAGCCGCCGCCACAGTAGAAGAATTTGTATTGATATCTGAAACGACCTCACGCTCATTCTTCAGCTCACCGATAATTTTCAGCACCGCACCAGGAATGAAAATTACCTTAACCAGAATGGTGAGAACAGCAGGGATAAGACCATGCTCAATATTGCCAGTACCAAGACCGATAGCGATACAGGAAAGAGCAATTATAGCAGACTGAGCGGAAAGGCAGTACACAGCCCTTCTTAAATCCATAATACGAGTCTGCAAAAAGACCAGAAGCACCAGTATTGTAACTAAATAATCCATTTATCCAATGCCTCCTTACTGTGCAATAATAGCTACTAACAGCATAACAACTGCAGCCGCTAAGTAAACACGAACCTTGAACAGACGCATCTTGTTGTTGATGATTTCCACGATACCAATTACCACCGCACCTAAGAAAATCTTCAGTACCAATGGAATATTAAATGGCAGGTACAAAGCACCGAAAAGAGTAAGGAAAACCACAATTTTCAAGAAACTGCCTAAGTGAATCAGAGTCAAGAGACGGCCAGAATACTCAAGAGTCATACCCTCATGAATCATGGTAAGCTCTAAGTGGGTATCAGGATTATCTACAGGGAGACGGCAGTTCTCAGCTAAAATTACCATGAAGAAGGCAAGGCAGGCCAAAACTGCAGAAACACTGAAATAAGCCGCATCGTAATTCATTACCATGTGAGAAAGGGTGGTGGTATGATAACGGCTGGCATTAATTAAAACCGCCAGCATAACAGCAGGCTCTACAAGTACAGAAACGTAAATTTCACGAGCACCGCCCATACCGCCAAAGGAAGTAGCCGCGTCCATAGAAGAAAGACACATGAAGAAACGGCCTAATGCCAAAATATACACAAATACAAACGCATCACCGAAGGTAACGGTATTTGTTAAAAAGCCCGGCACCATCATAGCCGCCATAAAGCTGGTAGCAAAGTAAATAATAGGAGCCATGATAAAAATCCAGCTGGTGTATGGAGTCAGCATAGTAGGCTTCTTCCACCACTTAATCAGATCAAAATACTCCTGAAAAACACTAGCACCCTGACGTTTGTTAAGCTGTGCCTTTGTCTTATTGATAATACCAGCAATAAGAGGAGCACACATCAGCATGATACACGCCTGAGCCACTCCTGGCAGGGCATTATTCATAATAATTTCCAGAACACCGGCAATTATTTCATTACTCATGATAACAATACCCCCCAGATAAGAACTATAATCATAGCGGTCATAGTGTAGCCGATGTAAAGACGGACACTGCCATCCTGAATAGCTCTGAATTTAATAGAAGTTGTAACAATCAAATCCTGTAAAGGCTGATAAATCTTCTCATGGAAAAGGTCAGGAATAGAAAGACGGACATTGAATCGCTGACCATGGTAAGCACGTTTCTTGTGAATCTTTACAGTTTCCTTCACTGGCTGTAAGATATAATCAAAGGCACGGCGCAAAGGCTTGCTGATACCGGTTGCACTGTACTGCTGACGAGCAGTTGGATATGTACCACAGTTCCAAGTAACGTCCTTCACCTCGAAATTCTTGTAGCAGAGAAGACCGGTGAAAATAACAATAATAGCAAAAATAGCCAGTAATATAAGTGGGCAATAGAGTGAATAATCGCCACTGCCACTCCACAAAAGACCGAGAGGCAGAGCCATTGGCATCATCATAGCACCGCCAAATACCTCCTGCACAGTATTTACCAGCATATCAGGCATAATACCGATTAACAGGATTAAAACAGCGTCCATACCCATACCTAAGAGCATGAAGAAATGCTGTTCATGTGCCTTTTCTGCAATTTCATTACGGGCACGTCCCAGAAATACAACACTGTACATACGAACGAAACATCCTAAAGCAGTTGCACCAGTAAGACCTAACATAATGAAGGCAAAAATAACCAGTAAACGCATTTCAGGAGTACCAGCATACTGAGCCAAGGTAATGTAGCCCTGCAATACCATCCACTCACTGATAAGACCGCTGGTAAATGGAAGCGCACACAGAGACATCGCACCTACCAAAGTAAATGCCGCAGTATAAGGCATCTTTCTGATAAGACCGCCCATCAGTTCCATGTTCTTACTGCCAGTAGCATGCATTACAGAACCAGCACTCATAAATAAAAGGCACTTCATAAAGCTATGGGCAAAGCAGTGCATGAGAGCCGCCGCAAAACCGATAGTAGAAAGAATGCCGTTGCCATTAGAATAAAGCACCATGCCACAGCCAAAAGCCGCAAAAATGATACCCATATTCTCAACAGAGGAATATGCCAGAGAACGCTTCATATCGTTTTCCATGGAAGCATAAAGCACACCGAGGAAAGCAGAGATAAGACCTGCTACCATAACGAGAATGCCCTGCCACATGAAATCAATACCCAAAAGGTTGAAAACTACACGGCCAAGACCGTAAATAGCTACCTTCAGCATAACACCACTCATAAGAGCAGATACATGGCTAGGTGCCGCTGGATGAGCATTAGGAAGCCAGATATGCATTGGCATGATACCGGACTTTAAAGCAAAGCCAGCAAAAGCACAGAGGAAAGCAATACTTCTCATATTGTCATCCAATGTATTGTGCATCATGTCACTGAAACTCATACTGTCAGCATGACTGCCAATCAGATAGAAAGCAATCATAATAGCCGCAGTACCAATATGAGTCATAATCATGTACTGATAAGCCGCCGCTACTGTCTCCTTCTTACTGCTCTCGTGATTTACCAAGAGGAAGGAAGCTAACGCCATAACCTCCCACGCCACGATAAAGGTAAAGGCATCACCAGCCACCAGTACAATTACCATGGAGAGAATGAAGATATTCCAAAGACCAGTTAATGCACGAAGACGATTACCAAGATAGCCCTTTGCATAATCAACAGCGTAAATGCTGACAATCATGCCAGCTGTACCAGTAAGCAGTAAAAATGCCGCACTCCAGTAATCAGTAAGCAGGGAATACGCACCCCACTTCACATTAACAATAGTTCCTGCATCACAGGCAGGACAGGTCATATACGCCAGAGCTGAATAGGCCACCAGACCACTAGCAACCGCAGCACAAAAAGTACCTGCATAGTGAGCCGCTAATTCAGTTGCCTTAGGCCAGGCAAGGGTAGTAGCACCAATGAGGTACAGCACTATAGCTACTGTAAAGTAGTCCATAGCCACTACATTTTCCATACATTCCACTCCAATTCTTAAAATTATTAGTATTCAACAGCTATTCATTATACACCTTTTTTCTTATAAATAAAAGACCGAACCGCAAAATTTACGGCTCAGCCTTATAATTCTTATATTCTGACAATTCAAATTTTCATGAAATCACTGTTTCAAAGTAATCTTAATTCCATGATTTACATTCTCGCCAAGTTTTTCCTCTAATTCAGACCACTTTACACCTAAATCAGTATCAGCTACTACCTCTGCCTGATAATAGCTATGGGATGGATATAACATATGCCCCTTCTTAGTAAACTTGCCTACTACTAAGCCAGCATTTTCATTATCATCATACAAGTCACCATCATTGACATACTTCAATGGTACAACTACATTATTAACAGTCTTCATGGAGTCAATAGTGAATGCTACATTTATGGTCTTTCCATCATCAACTCTCTTAAAATCACACCCCACTACATGACCGTCCACGTGAGTACCAGATGGCACTACTGGAACATCATTAATGACAATGGCATCACGCAGAATAAGTAATACACTATCTTCTTTTTCAGTAAGATAATGAGTTAATTCATTCTTCAATTCCAAAGTAACAACTGTACCTTTTGGAATATACGCATGGTCAGCAGGCACTGTAGATACCTTTACAGGTGTATTGTTATTTTTATGACTTGCCATTTCATTAGCTATGCGATTACCATGAATATCATAAATACTTGCACTAGCGTCACCAGTATATAAGCACATACCTGTTAATGCCACACACGCTCCAGCAACAATCTTCTTTAAAAAATTCTTTCTCATTTACTTCCACCTCATTC
>CALZDE010000057.1 GCA_945637225.1 uncultured Selenomonadaceae bacterium | reverse complement strand
GAATAAGGTACCCGCCACTTATAGAAGTGGGGGACATCTCTTAGTCGTTATAAATCGTTTATTTTAATTCGCTTAAAGAACTCATTATCTGTACAGAAGGATATTCCGCAAAAGCCTCCGCTTTGGTACTTCCCGTAAGCACTGCCGCAAAATCAATACCGGCATTTTTAGCAGCACCGGCATCAAATAAGCTGTCACCGATATAAATAGTATTTTCTTTAGTCGCTCCTAAAGCCTTCATTGCCATGAAAATACCTTCGGGATCAGGCTTGCAGGTAGGACAGTTCTCCCTGCCTATAATTATTTCAATTAAATCTTCCTTGCCTTCATTACGGAATTTTTCACTGATACGATTACGAGTTTTTGTAGAAATAATCGCCGCTCTGCCACCATCTCTTTTAATTTTTTCCAGCACTTCAACAGTATCAGGATAAAAATGAGTATTTGGTGTCATTATCTCATTAGCATGAACGCGGTACCTGTCTACAAATTCTGTAATTTCCTTATCCGTACTAAGACCTGTCAGCTGTGCCACTGCATCTTCAATAGGCATACCGATAGTAGCCTTTATAACATCATAATCAGGAACAGGTATTTTGTAATCCTCCATGGTACGAACAAAACAGCCTACGATACCCTTTTCCGAATTTACCAATGTATAATCAAAATCAAAAAAATAAAATTTATACTTCATATTTTAGTACGCTCCTGTAAATTATTTTGGCATATGCTCATAGCCATTAATAATTGTATCAATCTTACCGGAACGAGGATGGAACATCAAACCATGGACAGGCACATCCTTTGGAATAAGAGGATTCATGCGAATCTGATCAACGGTATCCTCCACATTCTGTTCAGGATGCTGAAATTCGTCCGCCCATTCCTTAAGTTCCTTGCTGATCATATGAATTGCTTCAGGAGCAACACCACGGCTGAGCATAGCCTTTGTCAAACCTTCAGAAGTAGTCTTAGCCATACCGCACTCATGATGTCCAATTACAATAATCTCCTTGATACCCAATTCATAAATACATACCAAAAGACTGCGAATTGTACCATCAAAAACACCAGTGACACCATTACCAGCAGTTTTAATAACCTTAGCCTCACCACGGGCAATTCCCAAAGCAGGCTCTAAGAAATTCACCAGGCGGGTGTCCATACAGGTAATAATAGCCAGCTGCTTCTGTGGAAGCTTGCTTGACTTCACATCCTCCTGAGTGTAATCCACAGGCGGATTTTCACAAAAAGCCTCATTTGCCTTCAATAAATCATCTAAAATAGCCATAACAAATCCCCTCCTATCCTTGTATGCAGCAGTAAATCTATTTCTATTTGTAATTATATACTACCCTGCTATAAATATCAAGCATTAATCCGTATAGGATATTTATACGTATAATTATTAGTATACAGTCCCCCATAAGCCAATAATGAAAATCATCCAAAACCAGTCTATAAGCTATTCTATCTATGTGCCTTCTCAGGCTTTTCATTTTCCCATATTTTATAAATATAATAAAAAACTGCAAAGCCTTTATTCAAGACCTTGCAGGAAATTTCAAGTGGTGCGACAGGAGGGACTCGAACCCCCGACCCACGGCTTAGAAGGCCGTTGCTCTATCCAGCTGAGCTACTGTCGCATATTATAACGCCCTCAATCATGAAAATGCAACAAGCATTTTCTTCCTATGACAGCGTTTCAACGACGATGGATATATGCTCCACCGTGTTTATAGAATAAGGTACCCGCCACTTATAGAAGTAGGGGACATCTCTTAGTCGTTATATTTCTCGTAAAAAAAAATGGTCGGAGCAGCAGGATTCGAACCTGCGACCCCCTCGTCCCAAGCGAGGTGCTCTACCAAACTGAGCCATGCCCCGATACCGCTATTGCCAATTACATACGATTTATAATGGTCGGAGCAGCAGGATTCGAACCTGCGACCCCCTCGTCCCAAGCGAGGTGCTCTACCAAACTGAGCCATGCCCCGATACCGTTTGTTGTCGTATGTCATCGCCAACGATATATATAATACACCATTATAAGATAAATGTCAAGCGTTTTTTTGAATTTTTTTTGATTTTTTTAAAAAAAGTTTTTTAAATCACTTTATAAACCTGTCAATAGCGTCTTCCAGCTTCCTAATAGCTTCCTCATCGTTCTCACGAATAGCGTCTACAATACAGTGCTCCATATGGTCTTTCAGAATAAGCTTGCCGACCTTATTAAGCGCACCATTAACAGCCGCTATCTGAATAAGTACATCACTGCAATCCCTGCCATTTTCAATCATAGTACGGATTGACTCCAAATGACCTATAAGCTTTGACATTCGGTTTAATACTGCTTTAGTATGTGCATGGCTATGGGTATGACCATGAGGACCATGTTCGTGACTATGCTGATGATGAGTATGCCTTATTACATTGCCATGCTCATCTACATGAGTATGCCAGCCTTCATCATTTAGCTTCTCTTCCTCTGCCATTACCCCACCATTTTCTGCAACTTTTCATGATAGCCCATAATGTTCTGATAGTGTACATCAAGACCTTCTGGGACTATACTGCTGTCTCTTACTGCTTCTACGATTATGCAAACCTCATCATATACTGGAGTAATCCCCATATTAGCAGTAACGCCCTTTAAAGTATGAGCATGATTGAAAATATCTGCTACATTGTTAGTTTTCAGAGCCTCTCCCAAGCTTTTAAAGGAAGCATCTGCCAAGTATTTTGTAAAACAGCGCTCATAAAAAGCGTCATTATTCAGAAAACGCTCCACAGCTCTGCTCAAATCTTCTTCACTGCAACCAAATTCCTTCAACTTCTCTATTAAAGCTGACATCGGGATTCCTCCTCCATGAAACATCAATCTATAGAAATTATTTATTTTGAGCCATAGATATAGCGAACTAACCATGACGACACTACTATTCTACCACAAAAGTCCTAATTTTTCAATAAAGTTAAACTTCTTTTCTGTCAACTGGTACAGTATGTAATTCCAAATCAGGATTATTATCTGTAATCCAGCCCAATGCCCATTCATTATTAACTAAAAGAACAGGATTTTCACGGCGGTCATACACGAACATGCCTCTGTCTGCACCCTTCAGGCTGGCAGGAGTTACTTCACGTCCATCGCTGTAAGTCATCCAGCGTGCTACCTCAAATGGCTGCATATTCATGATGATATCTACGCCATATTCATTCTTCAGACGGTACTCCAATACATCGAACTGCAGGGTACCAACTGTGCCGACAATGTAAGAATCTGTGCCTGCGCCTGCCTGCTGGAAAAGCTGAATTGCACCCTCCTGAGTAAGCTGCTCAACACCCTTGACAAACTGCTTGCGCTTCATTGTATCCTTAGCCTGTACGCGGGCAAATTTCTCTGGTGGGAATACTGGGAAATCCTCATAATCAAACTTATGTGAATTAGCACAGAGAGTATCACCGATACCAAAAATACCTGGATCAAACAGACCGACAATATCACCTGGATATGCTTCCTCTACAATCTGACGGTCCTGTGCCATAAACTGCTGTGGCTGTGCCAGTTTGATTGGCTTACCGCTTCTGTTATGGTAAACACTCATGCCACGCTCAAACTTGCCGGAGCAGATACGGATAAATGCCAGACGATCGCGGTGAGCAGGATTCATATTAGCCTGAATCTTAAATACAAAGGCAGAGAACTTTTCATCATCTGGAGTGATAAGACCATCGGAAGAATTACGTGCCTGTGGCTCTGGTGCCAGCTTCAGATATTCCTCAAGGAAATTCTGTACACCAAAATTAGTCATAGCAGAACCGAAGAACATTGGAGTCAGCTCGCCCTTAGCTACCTTCTCCAAATCGAAATCCTCGCCTGCCATATCAAGCAATTCAATATCATCCATGAGAGTCTGATGAGCTTCAGCACCCAACATTTCTTTTATTTCAGGATCATCAAGTGTACCAGTTACAGACGCACGGGTATTCTGGCCATGGCTTGTATCATCCTCGAAAAGCTCAATCTGCTTCTTCTGACGATCATACACACCAAAATAATTACCGTCAGTACCAATTGGCCAGTTCATAGGATAGGAGCGGATACCAAGAACATTTTCCAGCTCATCCATAAGGTCAATAGGAGCCTTGCCATAACGGTCCAGCTTATTAACAAAGGTAAAAATAGGAATGTGACGCTGTTTACAAACCTTAAATAACTTCTTAGTCTGTGCCTCGACACCCTTTGCTACGTCGATAATCATAACGGCACTGTCTACCGCCATAAGTGTACGATAGGTGTCCTCAGAGAAATCCTGATGGCCTGGGGTATCAAGGATATTTATACAGTAATCGCCATAATTGAACTGCAATACAGAGGATGTAACAGAAATACCACGCTGTTTCTCAATTTCCATCCAGTCAGATACTGCATGATGTGCGGTCTTTCTTGACTTTACGGAACCAGCTAAATGAATTGCACCACCGTACAAAAGCAGTTTCTCAGTCAAGGTAGTTTTACCAGCATCAGGATGAGAAATTATGGCAAAAGTACGACGCCTTTTTATTTCATCAATTAATTGTGACAAGATTATTTCCTCCTAAAATCAATCTATTTTTTCTACGCAAATACCAATACGGCCTTCTGGCACTCGCCACATAACACTTACATCAGGATAGCCGTCCTTGAATTTCATGCGCAGACTTTCTTCAGTTTCCTTCTTTGCACCCTTTAATACTGCATTTGAAACAGGGTACATCATATGAACAATACGGATAGACATGCTCTGTACCATCTGCAGATAGGACATGAACGCATTCTTTTCCAGTTTGAATACTTCCTTGCCCAAAAGACCACCTGCCATCAGGAAAATAACAGGCTCCTCTGCAAAGAATGTAACTTCATAATGTGAATCATCCTCACCCACAAAATTCATGCAGTAGAATATACCCTTAGTGAGATTTTCGCCTGCATAATGACGATTTGCCAGTCTTGCCTTCCTACGGAATACATGCGCCATCAGCTCATGGACTTCCTTATTGAGATTGTCAATATCATCCTCATTACTATAATTAGGCCAGCGGCTTGAAACCTTGCCTGTAATAGCCTTATCTTCCACCATGATATGACCTGTCAGCCAGCCAATAAATATACTGATAAAAGCCTCAATAGACTCATTTGAATAATCATTATTTTCCAGTTCAATCTTCAAAGAAGGCAATGTTACTTCACGAAGATTGTCATGCAGTGCCTTGTGCATTTTGTAACCGCCATAGCCAATTTTCCTCTGGAAACCCTCTTCCTCGGCAAAATGCTTGACAGTATACGCCTCAAGAAATTTCACCGCGTCACGGCATATATTACGATTGCGAGCAGAATCTCCATCCTGCAAAATCATCAGCACTCGTCTAAGCACAGCAAACAGTCTTCTATGTGAACTGTCTATCAGCTCATCACCAATATCATATTCACTTTTCCAGCTTAACTCATCAAGGAAATCAGGTGAATTAAAATCTACCATATCCGTCATTGTTTATGCCTCCACTTTGCCAATAAGCTCTGAAACATGATTTAAACCACGACTTTCCAAATACTTATCAATGCCAGCAGCCACCTGAACTACTGCGTCAGGATGAACGAAGTTTTCTGCTCCAATAGCTACTGCAGTTGCACCAGCTAAAAGAAATTCTACTGCATCCTCTGCTGTGGAAATACCACCCAGACCAAGAATAGGAATTTTTACAGCTTTTGCTACCTGCCATACCATGCGTACTGCAATAGGCTTCAAGGCAGGACCGGACATACCGCCAGTAATATTACCAAGAAGAGGTTTCCATGTACGTGTATCAATCACCATACCAGTGAGGGTATTTATAAGAGCTAAAGCGTCTGCACCAGCTTCCTCTACTGCCTTGGCAATCTTCACAATATCTGTTACATTTGGGGATAATTTCACGATAACAGGCTTGCTTGTACTTGCCTTTACTTCCCTTGTAACCTCTGCCGCTACCTCTGGGTCAGTACCAAAAGCCAATCCCTCAGCCTTTACGTTTGGACAGGAGATATTAACCTCGATAGCATCAACGCCATCTACATCTAATTTCTTAGCCATCATGCCAAATTCCTCGACACTTCCAGCAGAGAAATTAACAATAAAAGTGGTATCAGGTGCCTTCTCCTTTACCTTTGGCAATACATCAGACAGAAACTTTTCAATACCAGGATTTTCAAGACCAATGCAGTTTAACATGCCGGCAGGAGTTTCCGCAATTCTTACACCAGGATTGCCCGCACGTGGCAGAGGTGTAATACCCTTTGAAATAATTGCTCCAACCTGCTTTAAATCAATAAAATCATCATATTCTACACCAAAGCCAAAGGTACCAGAAGCGCCCATAACAGGAGTTGGCATCTTGATACCTGCAAAATCAGTCTTTAATCTGTCCATATTCATTGGAATACTCTTGCCCATCAGTCAAAAACCTCCTCTGCCGCAAATACAGGTCCATCACCGCAAATCTTCCAGCGTTTTTTGCTCTTTTTACCTTCAAAGGTACAGCCAAGACAAACACCAATTCCGCAAGCCATGCGTTTTTCCAAGGAAACCTGACAGTCAATTCCATCATTAATTGCCTTTTTCGCAATGCCTTCCATCATGATAGTTGGACCGCAAACCAGAATATGCTTAATATCGTGTTTTTTCATAATTTCAGGAATAGCGTCAATAGCAAATCCCTTCATTCCAGCTGAACCATCATCAGTAGTAACAAAAATTTCTTCAGCAAAGTCCTTAAAATATTCAGTCCAAAAGCCTTCACTTGCATTTCTTGTACCCAAAAGTACAACAGGCTTTTTGCCAGCTTCTGCTAATTTTCTTGCAGTATAAATAATTGGAGCAATACCTACACCACCGCCAATTACCAAGGATAAGCCAGCATCTACTGTACGCATGCCACAGCCCTTTTCATCACAGATATGCGCCTGAGAATCAACAGGTAATTTGAAGCCATGACCTAAAGGACCTTCTACGCTAAGGAAAGAACCCGCCTTTAATTCAGCTAATTCCTTAGTGCCTTTTCCGGCTAAACGGTAAATAAGAGTAAGCTTATCACCATCTACATCTGCCACACCAAAAGGACGGCGTAAAAAGGTATTTCCAGCCTCATTTTTCACCATGACAAACTGACCTGGTTCTGCCTGTCCTGCCACTTCAGGTGATTTCAGGATTAACTCAGAAACCTCTGATGAAAGGCTTCTATTGCTGAGGATTTCCGCATTTTCCACAACCTTGCTCATAAGCAATTTCTCCTTAAAAATAAAATATTACATAACCTGCTGTAAGCCCCAATAAGCCGCTAATCCCACAATAATACTATATGGCAAAGAGTGAGTTTTTGCTGCTACTGCCAAAACTGGAATTGCCGCCAGCATACTTATATTACTAAAACTAAAATCTACACCACTATCTGTCTGAAAGATTGAACAGAAAATCAAAGCACCAAATACTGATGTAGGAACATACTTAAGCCATAATTCAAACGCATGAGGCATTTGACGTTTTCCCAATAATAAGAACGGTGCTACACGAGGAATATAACTTACAATACATAAGCCAATAATGCAGAGATAAATATCTTCATTACTCATCTAATTCCCCTCCTATCATAGCCGCCAGTACAGAAACTACTAAAGTAGCAACAACCACATTCAGCATATTTGATAAAAATGGTGCTAACAGGAGAGCCAAGAATCCTGCCGCTATACCTGCCAAAATAAGCTTTTTGTGCCAGAAGTGAAATGACCATAAGCCGATAAACATAGCAATCAAGGCATAGCTGACAAGAGCTGTATCAATATTAGCAACAGAACCCAAAACACAGCCTGCAATAGTCGCGATAATCCATGATAAATGCGCTAAATAAGCTGAGGTAATCGCTTCCTCTGCACTCCATTCTACATCCTTCTGCTCAAAATTCGTCATATTGACGGCAGAAGTTTCATCAACAATTTCCTGTGCAAAAAGAGCCTTGAATATTGTAGATTTTTCCTTAATATAGGAATTAAGAATGGTAGCATAAAAGATATGGCGGAGATTAACAATAAAAATAGTAAATACAATAGGAGGAATAGGACAGCCCGCCCCAATCATAGCCAAAGCTATAAACTGACCACTGCCGGCAAAAACCAAAATAGACATTACACCTATTGCAATAGGGTCCACACCAACCTTTTCAGCCAGCACGCCACAGGCTAATCCCAAAGGAATATAACCAAAGCAGACCGGCCAAATAGATTTTAAGACCTTTGCATTAATATATTTCAAAATAAGACTTCCTTAACTATAAATTTTTATTAAAATTCAACAAAATTACCATTGACAAAAACAGGTACCTCTGTACCATCAGCCTTGACGCCAACAATGGATAAATCAGCTGTGCCAATCATAAAATCCTCATGTACAAGAGAATCATTGACACCATGCTGTGCTAATTCCAGCTTGTCCATCTTGTCACCGCCCTGAATGCAGGTAGGATAAGCCTTGCCAAAAGCTAAATGACAGGCAGCATTTTCATCAAAAAGTGTATTGTAGAAAAGAATACCAGTATTGGAAATAGGTGAATCGTAAGGCACAAGAGCCACCTCACCCAAACGGACAGCACCCTCATCAGTTGCCAGCAGACTATCAAGAGCCTCCTGACCTGCAGTCGCTTCCGCCTTAATTACCTTGCCATTCTCAAATGTAAGCTTCATATTTTCAATAAGCTGACCATGATAAACAAGTGGCTTAGAAGCACAAACTACGCCATTCGCACTGTTCATATCAGGCAGGGTAAACACTTCCTCAGTTGGCATATTAGCAACAAAGCGTGTACCATAAGCAGACCATTCCGCACCGCCAGCCCAAATATGACCTTCAGGCAAACCAATAGAAAAATCAGTGCCCAGCTCATTTTTGTACTTCAAGGAAACAAAATTCTGAGCGTTAAGGAAATCAGCCGCCTTCTGCAAAAAGTCAGTATGCTTCTGCCATGCCTCAACAGGGTCATTCGCCCCATCAATGCGGACAGTTGCAAAAATGGCCTCCCACAGCTTGCGGACAGCCACTTCATCCTTATAGAGAGCAAAAACCTTCTTCGCCCATGATAAGGTAGGAATGGACACTACACACCAGCAGTTTTCATTATTCATCATACGGCGGCGATACTCAGCTAAAGCATTACCGGAAGCCCTCTGAGCAGTCAAAAGCTTTTCTGGGTCTACATTCTTAAATATTTCCGGGTCAGAAGCATGAATAGAAACAAATGCTGAGCCTTTATCAGAATTATACATGTATTTATCCTGAAGCCACTGTGGAAATTCCTCAAAAATTTCCTTCCTGCCCATTTCATAGCGAATTTTAGCAGCTTTTTCGTCACTCCAATTGTAAGAAACATCCCACGCACCAGCGGCAAAGGCTTCCTTGGCAATCAGACGGGCAAAATCGGCACACTCAATAGGAGAAGATATCACCAGACGCTGATCCTGCTGAAGATTGACACCCACCTTCACCACAAGACGAGCATATTCACTTAACATATTTTCAAAATTGTCCAAAATAAAAATCTCCTTATTTATATATGACGTTAGTTATCATAATTATACCAAAAAAAATTATATATGTAAAGAATACCATAAAAAACAACATCCTGACCCTCATTGAGGATCAGGATATCTTCTATACTCGTATGAAATATTTTTGCAAGGACGATGAGGTTATCCACAGTTGGAAGTGATGAACCCTTCTGCCACTTGTATATAGCCTGTGGTGTACTAAAACCGAAAAACATCTGCAAATCCTTTACGGAAATACCAGCTTTACAGCGCAGTTCCATAATATTACGACCAGTCATTTCTAAGTTTATAGATGGCATATACATCATAGTATCAAATCTCCCTTCAATAACACATCAATTACTATACCAATAGTATAATATTAACAGCCACATTTGTCTTTACAAAATATATGCGAAGTTCAAAACATTATCATAGCAATCTTATCATATCCAAAAAGGATTTTTCATATTGTGTGTAGAATTAACATTATCATAACTATGAGGGAGTGAAGAACATGATTGCAAGCAATTTCGGCAAATTCAATAACTACATAACAGACTATGATAAATTAAGGGATTTTCTCCGCTATATCTCATACGGCTGTTACCATAAGCAGTATCTTGCTAAGAAATTAGGCTACAGCGACCGCAAATATGACAACCTATGGAGTCAGGTACGAAGCTTTCTTCCTAATGACAGGCTTCTTGACCGCACATTACACAGGCGAAAGTACC
>CALZDE010000056.1 GCA_945637225.1 uncultured Selenomonadaceae bacterium | reverse complement strand
TAATCTTTATTTAAGAGCAGCTCCATCTTTAAAAGCATTTCCTACTTTTTCACCAAGCTGTAAATATGCCATATTGATAGGATCGAATACTATTGGTGCCATTTTTGCTACGTCTACCTTGTCATCAGCTGTCAGTACGCTTTCGTCAATGCTTACGTTGACAATTTCACCAACCAGACGGCAGGTTTCCAAATCATAACTCTTTACACGGCACTCAATAGCCATATTTAATTCTTTAATAATAGGTGCATCCACAAATTCACTTTTAATCGCAGTAAAACCAGCTTTGGTAAATTTATCCGCTACTTTCTTAGCTGATTCGATACCTACATAATCACAAGCTACTACATGTGCTGTATCTGCAATATTTACTGTAAATGCCTTTTTCGCTAATAAATTCTGTGTGGTTTTATGGTTGTCACCAATACAAAGTGAAATCTCATTATTTTCACTGATTCCACCCCAAGCAGCATTCATAGCGTCAGGAACACCATTTTCATCATAGGTTGCAACGATGAATACAGGCTGTGGATAACTCCAAGGCTTACTTCCAAAATTCTTTCTCATAAAAAATCCTACCTTTCTAAATTTATTTATTTTTAGTGTAATGAACACTTTGCTTGTTTCCTTTTCCAGTAATATTAATTCTCGGAATACTCTTTACATAAGAAGAAAGCTTTGAATATCCTAAATTCTTATGGCTAAAATCAGGATATGTGCGATGTATTTCTGAGCCTAAAAGACCTAATCCTATTCCACTTTTAGCTCGTTGTATAATCAAAGCTTCAACATTTTTTGAAATCTCTGCCCTATTGTCCTTTTTTATTCTGTGAATCTGAGCTACACTGCCATTTATTGTTACCTTCAGTTTTAACTCATTTTCGATAAATGTCTTAAACATTGAATATCCATAATTTCTTTCATCAAAATCAGGAAATTCACGCTGTAACTGACTTTTAGCAGAGCCCATATAAAAAACTTTTCCACTGCTTTCAGCCTGCTGGAGCATATTATTAATAGCATTTTTTATGTTATTTAATGGTGTAATTGCACTTTCTTCATTAATACTGTCTTCATAAAGTTCATTTTCCTCATCTATTATTTTATCTAAAAATTTATATTCATTACAGGCAGTAATAAAAGTTTTAGAAGCATTACTCATCCCCATTCCTATCACCTTTTTACCACCTTCACGCAATCTGCTGGCTAATCGTGTAAAATCACTATCAGAAGAAATAATACAAAAAGTATCTGTCGTACCTTGATATAAAATATCCATTGCGTCTATTACCAGCATAATATCAGAAGCATTTTTAGTTGCAGTATATCTTGCCTGATGTATCGGAATTATTGCATATTCTAGTCCTTTCTTTGCCCATTCCTGCATACCTTGACTAGAAAAATCTCCATACATTCTTTGTACAGTTACCTCACCATATTGATTCATTTCCTTTAAGGCAACATCAATGTATTTTACGCTTGTATTTTCCGCATCTATCAAAACAGCTATCTTGCAACTCATTAATAAAAACCTCCGAATATTTTCATAACTTTCAAAATATATAGCGTTAAGAATATTATAGCATATATTTTATTGAAAATACAATATTTAGTATATAATTCTGTAAAAAAGAGTGCCACATCACTGCAACACCCTTTAATTTTCAATATACTTTTATGCCTTAGCTGGCTGAGCTGCTTTCTTTGCCTCACCCTTCTTGCGGAAAATTACCCACAGAGGACTTGCTACGAAAATAGAGGAATAACAGCCACTAAAGAAGCCTACGATTAACGCAAATGCGAAATCCTTTGTTGTGTCACCACCGAACCAGTAAAGTGCAAAGGTAGTGAACAGACAGGTAAACACTGTATACATAGAACGGGTCAATGTCTGATAAATACTTACATTAGCCAGCTTATTGAGGTCACCGCCCCTGCGGAAATGCAGTCTCAGATTTTCTCTGATTCTATCAAAAATAACGATGGTATCATTGATTGAATAACCGATAACGGTAAGGACTGCCGCAACAAATGAGGAATCTACCTGCTTCTGAGTAAAGGAGAATATCGCCAATACTACAAAAATATCATGAATCAGAGCAACAACGGCAGATACACCGAAACGCCACTCAAAACGGTAAGATACATATGCAATAATCAGCACCCAGGAAATTACAGTTGCCATAACAGCATCCATAATCAGCTCACTGCCGATGGTAGCACCTACTTTTTCCTCACGCAGAACTGTAAACTCGCCAATATCCTCGCGGAGTGTTGCCATAACAGCCTTACGCTCAGTTTCTTCCAAATCCGCAGTACGAATCATGACATTCTGGGACTCAGCCACTGCACTTTCATCGCCTGCTAACTGGATAGTAGCATTACCTAAATCATACTTGTTCATAACATCACGAACCTGAGTCAAGGTAACGGTGTTATCGAATTTCAAATCCATAATAGTACCGCCAGTAAAGTCGATACCGAAATTGAAGCCCTGAGTGAACATGCTGAAGATACCTGGAATGATTACCAGCAGGGAAATTGTGAACCAAATCTTGGCTCTGCCCATAATATCGAAACGGCCTTCATATTTTTCCATTATATTAATCTTAGGCTTAGCCACGCTCCTTCACTCCTTCCTCTGGCAGCTCATTAATACCATAAACCTTTGGATTTTCAAAGATATTCGCTGCAATCATATTCTTAATCATGAACTGAGTCAGGGTAATAGCTGTCAGCATGGACAGAATAACACCTAAACCAAGGGTAATAGCAAAACCACGAATACTGCCTGTACCGAATAAGAACAGTACACCAGAGGCAATAATTGTTGTGATGTTGGAGTCAAAAATTGTTGTAAATGCACGGTCAAAGCCTGCCGCCATAGAAAGACGCAGAGTCTTGCCTGTGAGATATTCTTCCTTGAAATGCTCAAAGATAAGCACGTTGGCATCTACCGCCATACCGATGGACAGGATAATACCTGCTACACCAGGAAGGGTAAGTGTTGCATCCAGCATTTTTAA
Source organism: uncultured Selenomonadaceae bacterium (assembly GCA_945637225.1). Classification (GTDB taxonomy): domain Bacteria; phylum Bacillota; class Negativicutes; order Selenomonadales; family Selenomonadaceae; genus CAMCDL01. Next base: position 7,384 of record CALZDE010000056.1, on the reverse strand, counting down.
GCTGAAGAGCAGTAAAATAACATAAGCCATCAGAGCGATATCTGCAACAATACCGGACATACGATAGAACAGAGCCATGAAAAGAACTACTGCACCTAAGCCGATAGCAAAAGCAAATACAGACTTATCCTTGGAATCCTGACCAAGAGATGGGCCTACTGTACGAGTTTCGATGATGTTTACCTTTACAGGCAGAGAACCACTGCGGAGCAGAATTGCCAGCTCATGTGCTTCCTGCAAGGTGCGCTGACCAGTAATAACAGCCTTACCGCCGGTGATAGCTTCCTTTACGTTTGGTGCAGTCAGTACCTCGCCATCAAGCAGAATGGCAATAGTATGGCCTACATTTCTCATAGTGAGGTCAGCAAACTTCTTACCGCCCTCATCACTGAATTCCAGACCAACCAAGTTCTGTCCCTGCTGGTCAGTCTGCTCATGCGCGTCCTTAAGGTCAGTGCCAGTTAATACAGTGTTGCCCTGGTCGTCCTTGAATTCCAGCATAGCAGTCTTACCAATAACGGCAATAGCCTTATCCGGGTCCTTTACACCAGGCAGTTCGACAATAACACGTCTCTCGCCCTGACGCTGAACGATTGGCTCAGCAAGACCTAATTCATTAACACGCTTTTCCATGATACGTACTACACGTTCCATGGCATCTTCATTTACCGGTGCTTCCGGTGTGTCCTCAGCTTCCAGTACTACGTGAGTACCGCCCTGCAGGTCAAGACCCTGTCTGATGGACAGTGCCAGCGGTTCTACAAACATGGCAAAAACCGCTACAATAACCACAATGGCAGCCAGGAGTTTTCCTAAACTATCCTTACGCATTTATAGCTTCCTTCCTAAAATTAATTTATATTAAGGCAAAATTACCTTGTCAACCTTTTTATCATGAGCTTCCACAGGAATACTTGCAAAAAACTGGCATTTATAAGCTATGCCAAATTTAATAGCTTTAGAAGCACTATTAAGAAATCTGTCATAGTAACCGCCCCCCATGCCAATGCGATGACCTTCGCCATCAAAGGCCGCACCGGGAGCAATTATCAAGTCAATTTTTTCAGCAGAAATTTCCTGTAATTTTCCTTCGTATGGCGGTGCAGTAAGAATGCCAAATGCCCCCTCCACTAAATCATTTAATGAACGAAGCTCTACAGCTATCATATCACCATTTTTACTGTCCCTTATGTAAGGAACACAAAGCTTTTTTCCTGCCCTTAGAATTTCCGCTAAAAGCAATTCGGTATGTACCTCATCTTCTACTGAAACATAAGCAAATACCACCTTTGCCTGCTGAAATTCATTTGAAGAAATTATCTTTTCTGTTATTGACTTGCTTTCTAAAGCCCTTTCCTCATGGCTCATACTGCGTCGATTTTTCAAAGCTTCCTTCCGCAAAAGCCGCTTCTCACTCATGGAATTACTTCTTTCCATAATGATACTGAGCTAAGAAATCACTGCGGAACTGAGCAAAACGCTCCTCAATAATTGCCTTGCGCATCTCTGCGGTAAATCTCTGCAAAAATCTCAAATTATGAATGGAAAGCAGTCTCAGACCGAAAATCTCATTTGCTCTGACGAGATGGCGGATATATGCTCTTGTGTAGTTACGGCAGGCATAGCAATCACACCATTCCTCAATTGGTCTTGTGTCATGAGTAAATTCTGCATTTTTCATAACAAGACGGCCTTCCCATGTCATAGCAGTACCATTTCTTGCTACGCGAGTAGGGAATACGCAGTCAAACATATCAATGCCATGAGTAACGGCTTCCAATAAATAATCTGCAGTACCTACGCCCATGAGATAACGTGGCTTATTGGCAGGCAGAAGCTTAACCGTATGATCTAAAATCTCTACCATCAGTTCCTTTGGCTCACCAACAGACAGACCGCCTACTGCATAGCCAGGGAAATCAAGTGCCACTAAATCCTCAACACTCTTGGTACGCAAATCCTTGTACATACCGCCCTGCACAATGCCAAAAAGTCCCTGATTTGGACTGGTCATTACTTCCTTACAGCGTTTAGCCCAACGGGTAGTACGTTCGGTGGATTTTCTGGTGTACTCATAATCCGCTGGATATGGAATGCACTCATCAAAGGCCATGACAATATCAGAACCTAAATCCATCTGTACCTTCATGGAAACCTCTGGAGATAAAAATTTCTTTGAACCGTCAATATGGGAACGGAAGGTAACGCCCTCCTCGGTAATCTTACGTAATTCGCCTAAGCTGAATACCTGAAAACCGCCACTGTCTGTAAGAATAGCACCGTCCCAGTTCATAAATTTGTGCAGACCGCCCATCTCTCTGATAAGCTCAGAGCCAGGACGCAAGAATAAATGATAGGTATTGCCTAAAATGATGTTTCCCCCGATTTCCTTGACTTCCTCTGGAGAAACGCCCTTGACAGAGCCCTGTGTACCTACTGGCATAAAGATAGGTGTAGGGAAACTGCCATGTGGTGTATGAATAATACCGGCTCTTGCGCCAGTCTGTGGGTCTTCTTTTATTAATTCATAAGTAATTGCTGGCAAGATTAAACCTCACTTTCACAATAAATTTTTAAATCTTATTCTAACCTTTACATTGTAGCACTTTTTCTATTGACTTGCAACGAAAAACTTTATTTTAAACTCAAAAACCGAAAAAGCTCCGTATCTTATTACAAATAGCAATATACCATGGAACAGGTGCTACTGCTTCATTGGATATAATATCAGCGGAACCGATGACCTTTCCCTCATAGAGAACATTCATCTTTCCTACTATGTCCCCCATCTTAACAGGCGCTTCTATGCCCTTATTCAGCACTACTTCCTTCTTGAACATATTCCTGTCTTCAAGCTTACAGCCAACAGTGATTTCATCCTTTACACTGACGGAAATTTTATTTTTTTCACCGCCTGAAATTTCTACTGGCTCCAGCTTTTCCCCCTGCTTTACTACTGTGAAAGGGTCTACCTGAGTAAAACCGTAATCCAGCATTAATATAGAATCGTCCCACATATAAAGACCATCTAAAACAACGGAAACAAGCTGAACACCATTTCTCTTAGCCGCCGTTACTACACATCTGCCTGCCGCGTCAGTATAGCCTGTTTTGACACCGTTACATCCCTTGTAAATGTGAAGCAGAAGATTTTCGTTGCGAAGAAGCTCTGTATCAGGATTTTTCCGCCCCGGAACCCTTCTTTCCTTGGTGCTGACAATACGCTCAAAGTCCGGTACATTATTGAAGCCATGTGCGGCGATTTTGGCTAAATCATGAGCGGTTGTATAATGATTAGGATCAGGAAGACCATTGCAGTTCACAAAATGAGTAGACGTAGCACCTATTTCCTCTGCCTTCTTGTTCATCATTTCGGCAAACTTAGGCACAGAACCAGCGACATGCTCTGCAATGGCTACTGTAGCATCATTACCGGAAACCAGCATAATGCCATACTCCAAGTCCTCCATTTTCAGCCTTTCGCCTTCTTCAAGCCACATGGTGGAGCCTTCTACATTGTAAGCGTTCTTTCCTACCGTTACAATGTCTTCTGGCTTTGAATTTTCCAGTGCTACCAGAAGGGTCATCATTTTGGTCGTACTAGCCGGATAACGTATCTGGTCCATGTTTCTTTCATAAAGCACCTTGCCTGTTTTCGCCTCAATGACTACTGCAGAACGAGCTGTTACCTTGGGAATTGCATCTCCTGCCGGTACCACTGAATAATGGGCTGACTCAGGATTTTCCGCTGTGGTATGTACAAATACCTCTGCTGAAGTAATAGAGTAAGCCAGCATACACATAGATAAAGAAACTGCTGTGATTATTTTTTTCTGCGCTAAAATAGACGCTTTTAAATTCTTGCAAATCATCTGATTTTTATATTCCCTTCACCTAATATTTTTTCCAATTCAGGAATAATATCATCATCGTCATTGAGCCAATAACGTTCATTCATTTTTTGTGTCTGTTTTGTTACGGAATGATACATCACTACAGGAATATTTCCCTTGTGCTTTGCCATTACTTCTTTCAGCTCCTTATATACCTCCTGCTTGGCAGTATGCTCATGAAACTGCAAATAGTAGGATGGCTGATACTCAGAGAGCGGAATTACCTTGTCAGCAATAAGTTTTATACCATCATCTATAACATTCACCTTGCCCTGTACCATAACCGCCATGTCTGGCACTAAGGAATTAACACACTCATAAAATACCCGTGGGAAAATTACCACCTCGATACTTCTCGTAAAATCTTCCAGTTCCAAAAAGCACATCGTATCGCCCTTCTTGGTGACAATACGCTTGGAGGTAATAATCAGGCCGCCCAGCTTTACGGTTTTTCCATCAGGTATATTACCGCTTAAAACCATTTCTACGGTATTAAAGGCATTTATTATTTTAGCAAAATTATCCAGCGGATGACCTGTGATGTAAAAGCCGGTAATTTCCTTTTCCCATGCCAGCATTACATCCTTTTTTACTTCATCCATTTCTGGAAGCTTTATTTCGTTGTATTCCTCTAAGGCTTCTTCCTCAAAAAGACCCGCCATACCTGTACTCTTATCCTTTTGAGAAACCGCCGCCAAATCAAGTGCCTGATCTAAGACAGATAACAGCTGTGACCGCTTTGCACCAAAGGAATCAAAGGCACCACATTTGATAAGGCTTTCAATACCTCTCCTGTTCATGGTACGGCTGTCAATTCTACTGCAAAAATCTGCAAGTGAGGTGAATTTTCCTTTTCTGTCTCTTTCCTTGACAATGACATTTATAGCCGCCTCACCGACATTCTTAGCCGCCGCCATGCCGAAGCGGATAGCCTCGCCATCAACGCTGAATACAGTTACGCTGGCATTTATATCAGGAGGCAGAATCTTTATCCCCATTCTCTTGCACTGCTCAATATAGACACTTACCTTTTCATTGGTATCCATGACACTCGTGAGCATAGCCGCCATAAATTCTGCTGGATAATGCGCCTTCAGATAAGCTGTCTGCCACGCTACCAGAGCATAGGCCGCACTGTGGGACTTATTGAAGCCGTAATCAGCAAAATGAGTCAGCAGGTCAAAAATATGATTAGCCAGTTCATCCGTCAGACCTCTTTCCTTTGTGCCCTTCAGGAAATTTTCCTTCTGAGCCATCAGAATAGAATGCTTTTTCTTACCCATCGCACGTCTTAAAAGGTCAGCCTGTCCAAGACTAAAGCCTGCCAAAACCTGCACAATCTGCATTACCTGCTCCTGATAAAGCACCACGCCAAAGGTTTCCTTTAAGATAGGCTCCAAAAGCGGATGCATGTACTCAGGCTGTTTTTCACCGGCACGTCCCTTGATAAAATCCTCTACCATACCGCTTCCTAGTGGCCCCGGACGATATAATGCAACCGTAGGAATAAGGTCAACAAAGCCCTCTGGCCGTAAATCCCTTACAAGAGCAGTCATGCCGGAGGACTCCATCTGGAATACCGCCCCTGTCTGCCCCTTGCAGAGCATTGTACCTGTCAGCTCATCAACATCAGGAATTTTTCTTAAATCTATATCTTCCCCTCGGCTCATTTTTATATTTTTTACTGTATCAGCCAGCACAGTCAATGTCCTAAGACCTAAAAAGTCCATTTTCAGCAGGCCGAGCTCCTCTACATGGTCCTTATCATACTGTGTAACGTATGTACCATTAGTAAAGGATACAGGTAAATAGTCTGTCAGTGGATTTCGGGCAATAACCACACCTGCCGCATGAGTCGATGAATGACGAGGAAGTCCCTCTACCGCTCTAGCATAATCTATTAACCGTTTTATTTCAGGTGAGCCTTCATAAAGAGATTTCAAATCAGCAGACTGCTTAAGTGCTTTATCTATGGTTATACCCAATTCTGCTGGAATCAGCTTCGTAACCTGACTCACCTCGTTAAACGACATATCAAGCGCACGTCCGACATCACGAATAGCACCCTTTGCCGCCAATGTACCAAAGGTAGCAATCTGAGCCACGTGGTCAGCTCCGTAACGTCTCTTTACATATTCAATAACCTCTTCACGCCTTACATAGCAGAAATCCACATCAATATCTGGCATGGTAACACGCTCAGGATTGAGGAAACGCTCAAAGAGCAAAGCATATTTCAATGGGTCGATATCCGTAATTCCCAAAATATACGCAACTATACTGCCAGCCGCCGAGCCACGCCCCGGACCAACAGCAATGCCGTTTTCTCTGGCATAATTTATAAAATCCCACACGATAAGGAAATAGCTGTCAAACCCCATCTTGTGGATAACTCCCAGCTCATACTCAAGACGCTGGCGAATTTCTTCCGTTTCCTGTGGATAATGAGATGACAGACCATCCTCACAAAGCTTTCTGAGGTACATTTCATCCGTCATGCCCTCTGGAAGTGGAAAGTTTGGTAAATGCCTGTGTTCAAAATCAAATTCCACATGACAGCGGTCAGCAATTTTTACTGTATTTTCAATAGCTTCAGGATAATCAGCAAAAAGCTCCGCCATTTCCTCCGGTGATTTCACATAGTAATCGTCACTAGGGAATTTCATGCGGTCAGTATCAGTTACCAGTCTTCCCATCTGAATGCACAGAAGCACATCATGATAGTCACTGTCCTCTTTTTTCAGATAATGTGCATCATTGGTAGCTACTAAGCCTATGCCATATTTTTCAGCAAGCTCTACTAAGCCCTTATTAGCCTTCTTTTCCTCTGGAATACCATGGTTCTGAATTTCTAAAAAATAATTTTCCCTGCCGAATATTTCCAAATGCTCTTTTACTGAAGCTTCTGCCTTTTCCATTTCATCGTGATGGATGTAATAAGGCACTTCACCAGCAATACAGGCACTCAAACAGATAAGCCCCTCATGATGCTGACGAAGCAGTTCTTTATCCACACGAGGCTTATAATAAAATCCTTCAATATTCGCCTTTGATACGAGCTGAACAAGATTTTTGTAGCCAGTATTATTTTCCGCTAATAAAATCAGATGAAAATACTTTATGCCATTGACCTCAGCCTTTTCCGTTCTTTCCCGTGGGGCAACGTAAACCTCACAGCCAATGACAGGATTAATTCCCTCTGCTTTTGCCGCTTTATAAAAATCAATGGTGCCGTACATGGAGCCGTGGTCCGTTATGGCAATAGAATTCATTCCTAATTCCTTTGTCCTTGCAATTAAAGGCTTGATACGATTGGCACCATCCAAAAGGCTAAACTCCGTATGAACATGTAGATGAGCAAAAGAAACTGACACGATACCACCTCCACAAAACAAACTAACCGCCCAGCATATCGCCAGACGGCTAGACTAAATCACGTATAACGACTAAGAGATGTCCCCCACTTCTATAAGTGGCGGGTACCTTATTCT
>CALZDE010000055.1 GCA_945637225.1 uncultured Selenomonadaceae bacterium | reverse complement strand
TTTTATTGTGCTGATGTGAAATTCTCAAAGCGTGTAAACTGCTTATTAAAGAATAGATTTACTTCACCGATAGGGCCATTTCTGTGCTTTGCTATGATGAGGTCGGTGATGTTTACTCTATCTGTGTCAGGATTGTAGTAATCCTCACGGTACAGGAACATTACTATATCGGCATCCTGCTCCAGAGAACCGGATTCACGAAGGTCACTGAGCATTGGCTTTTTGATGGTTCGTGCTTCAACGCCTCGGTTCAGCTGGGAAAGCGTGATGATAGGTACGTCTAATTCTCGTGCTAAAGCCTTTAAGGAACGGGAAATTTCCGATACCTCCTGCTGACGGCCTTCGGAGTTACTGCGTCCCTGCATGAGCTGCAGGTAGTCAATGATGATTAAATCAAGCCCATGCTCCGATTTGATACGACGAGCTTTTGTTCGTAAATCCATGATATTTATACCAGGTGTATCATCAATGAAAAGCGGACAGTCGTAGATACCACTGGCAGTCTGCATTACCTTTGCCCAGCCGTCATCATCGATTTGTCCTGTGCGGGCCTGCTGTGCATTTACACCAGCTAAGGATGATATGATACGCATCATCAGCTGATTAGCAGACATTTCCAAGGAGAAGAAGGCTACAGGACGTTTGTTCTTAATAGCTACGTTGGTAGCTATATTTAAGGTAAAGGCTGTTTTACCCATACTAGGGCGGGCGGCTACTAATATAAGGTCAGATGGCTGTAAGCCGGAAATCATATTGTCTACGTCACGGAAGCAGGTAGGAATACCCAGAAGCTGCCCTTTGGCATTGTAGAGATTCTCAAAATGACTGATTGTTTCCATGACTACAGTATTCAGTGATGTGATGCCTCTGGTGGACTGACGGGAGCCTATTTCCATGATTTTCTTTTCGGCTTCCTCAATGATAGAGGTAACATCTTCTGCACCTTCATAGGCCTTGCCAGCTATTTCTGTAGCGGCATAAATCAGATTTCTCAGCTCTGCTTTTTCTCTGACGATGTTTGCATAGTAGGAAACATTGGCGGCAGTTGGTACTGTATTGGATAAACGGTTAACGAGTGCAGGACCACCTGCTTTTTCCATCATATTAGTACGAACTAATGTTTCTGAAACTGTTACAAGGTCGACAGGTTCATTTTTGAGGTGCATTGACATCATGCATTCAAAGATAGTGCGGTGGTCTTCACGGTAAAAATCGTTAGGGCGCAGTATTTGCAGGCATGTATGAATAGCGTCATCATTAATGAACATGGCACCGATAACGGCCTGTTCTGCATCTATGTTATGGGGCAGAACTCTATCCTGTTTTGCCATAAACAAAATTTCCTCCTTTACTGAAAAATTATTTTAATATTTTTCCTGCTTTTAGAAGGTTCATGATCTGCTTCATGGTAAGCTTCATATTACGGAAGGCATTCTTCTTTACTAAAGCGGATTTCAAGGTGATGATTTCATTTAGAATAGGGAAATAGGCATCAATACCGCTGTTATTGACAGCCACTGCTTCTGGAGTAGCACTTCCGCATACTGCAATAGTGAGACAGTCTGGATTTACCTTTTTAGCCAGCTGAGCCACGCCAGCAGGTGCTTTTCCCATAGAAGTCTGGAAGTCAATCTGTCCCTCACCGGTAATGAGGATATCTGCATTTTTCAAATCCTCTTTGATGTTGATTGCGTCGAGAATCAATTGAACACCGGGTATGAGAACACCATTCAAAAATCCATGAAAGGCATAGCCTAGGCCACCAGCGGCACCAGCACCGGGAATATCTGCACCTGTAATTTGGCAGTCATGTTCTGCTTTTTCAGCAAAGGTTTTTATAGCGGAATCCATCATAGCAACTATTTCAGGGGTAGCTCCCTTTTGCGGTCCATATACGACAGAGCAGCCATTTTCACCATAGAGAGGATTGTTGACATCACAGGCTATATGGAACGTGCATTCTTTTATTCTCTTGTCCATACCGCTTATATCAATATGCTCTATATCACAAACATCCTTGCCATTAATACCAACAGGTGTTCCATCAGCTTTAGTGAATTTTACTCCTAAAGCGGTCAGCATTCCAAGTCCTGCATCGTTGGTAGCACTGCCACCTATACCTATGATAAATTTTCGGCAGCCGTCATCAATGGCAGAACGTATAAGCTCGCCCAATCCATAGGTAGTAGTATTGAGCGGATTTCTCAGGTTTGGGTGAATCATTGGCAGGCCAGCCGCATCAGCCATTTCCATTACAGCGGTTTTACTGGAGGGAAGATAACCATAACGGCTCATAATTTCATTGCCGAGTGGCCCTGTTACCTTGGTACGTCTGATTTCACCGCCTAAGCCTTCTGTAAGGGCAGAGACAGTTCCTTCACCGCCATCTGCTAAAGGATATATTATAGTTTCTGCATCTGGAAAAATTTCCTTAATGGCTTCAGCACAAGCTGTACTTGCTTCGATGGAGGAAAGGCTTCCCTTGAATGAATCTATTGCCAAAACTGCTTTCATGTTTTTCTCCTTTTAAACAACAGGGAAAAAAAGAGGGGAAAGTATCTACCCCTCTTGTAAATTCGCTATCTTAGCCAGCTACTACCTGAATTTTAATAGTACTGGTAACAGATGGGTGAACCTTGATTACGGCCTCATATTCACCGGCACCGGTAATTTCACCCTTAATGGTGATTTTACGCTTGTCAATGTCGATATTGTGCTTTTTCTTTAATACTTCGGATACATCCTTGCCAGTAACAGAACCAAAGAGACGGCCATTTTCGCCAATCTTTACAGGAATAACTACAGTAACCTTTGCCAGCTGAGCAGCCATGAGCTGAGCCTCATCTGCATCCTGTGCCTTCTTGCGGGCAGCGGAACCAGCTTTTGCATTAGCTACGTTTATATTTTCAGCATTAGCGAGAACTGCTAATTTCTTTGGCAGGAGAAAGTTACGGCCATAGCCTTCTGCTACTTCCTTGATTTCACCCTTTTTACCGACGTTTTTAACGTCCTGCTGCAATATTATTTTCATGATTATCCAACTCCTCAATAAATTTATTACTTATGTCTATAACCGCCTGATATACATCGTCAAGAGGTTTATTTTTTATTTGGGCACCGGCTACATTCTGATGACCGCCACCACCAAATTTTTCCATGATAAGCTGTACGTTCACATCACCGGTGGAACGGGCACTAATGCCTACTATGTCAGGCTTTAGCTGGAACACTACAATACTTGCCCTTACCTTATCAATTCTCAAAAGAGAATCAGCTGTCTGAGCCGCAATAACCTGAATATTTGGCAGGCAGTCAGGAGAGAATGCCACTACAAGTCCGTTAGGGAACATCTGTGAGGAGGCTTTTGTCTTAGCCTTGGCTATATCTGTTGCATAGTCTGTCTTAAAGAGCTGACGTATCAGCACAGTATCAAGACCGCTTCTTCTAAGGTAAGAGGAAGCATCAAAGGTTCTGGCACCAGTCTGTACAACGAAATTCTTTGTATCTACAAGTATGCCTGCGTAGAGTGAGGTGGCTTCCAAATGACTGAGAATAATATCTACAGGATAATACTGAATCATTTCGGTTACCATTTCACTTGTGGAGCTGGCACTTGGTTCCAGATAGGAAAGCTGGGTATTGCGTATGTAGTTCTCACTACGGCGGTGATGGTCGATGACGATTACATCATCAATGCGTTCCAGCAGGTCTGGGGCAGCCACCATGTGAGGGATATGAGTATCGACTACTATCAGCAATGGACTCTCTGCGGTGATGTTTACCAAATCGTTATGGGAAACCAGCATATTGACAAAAGGCTCCTTGTCACGAAGAATTTCCATAAGCTTGTCAATACTTGCGTTAGTATCACTGATAACGATGTGAACAGGCTTTTTCATCTCCCTTGCGATACGGGCAATACCAATAGAAGCACCAAGAGCATCAAAGTCCTCGTTAACATGGCCCATGATGAAAATCTCATCAGCCTTTCCCATGTGGTCAATGAGACTCTGAGTCATAACTCGTGCTTTAACACGTGTGTTCTTTTCCATCGCCTGAGCCTTGCCACCATAAAATTCAGTTTTGCCATCCATAAAGAGAGCAACCTGATCACCGCCACGGCTCAATGCCATGTCCAGTTCTTCCTGAGATTTCATGTCCAGTGAATTGATGGTATAGCCTTCGGATGTAGCAATACCCATACTGACAGTAACAGGCAAACGTCTGCTGTTTACAAGTGTGTGTACCTTGTCAATAATATCGAACTTACTTTCTCTTGCCTTCGTCAAATCCTTGTATTCCATAAAGGCTACATAGGTATCAGTAGCGATACGGCGCAGACTGCCATTAAGCTGAACAATCCATTCATCAAGAATTTTGTTAGTCTCATAGGAAAGAGTAGCCCTCTCCGCTTCGGTAATACCCTTCATTACTTCATCGTAATTATCTATCTGTATGCTGGCAAAAACCGAACGGCTGTCCTCATGTCTCTGAATGAGAAGAAGCATTTCTGAAATATCTACGGCATGAATAATCATAAGCTGGCATACACCATCATCAGTAGTGCCGAGAGGTGAGTAATGCAGATTAAAATGATATTCGTCCTGAGCGTAAACCATTTCACCAGTATTGCCCCATACAGAGGTAATATCAAACTCAGTCCAGAATTTATTGATGGATATGTTCTGATTCAAATCCAGATGAGTATCAAACTGTTTTTCTAATTCCTTATTATGCCAGCGAATGATACCATCGTGATTAATGGCAAAAATCATCATAGGCATTTTATCGAGTGCATAATTGGAAATGTAGTCAACTGTGCTGACTAAGGTAGTGTGATATTCTTCAAATGTTTTATGTCGGTGACGGGAACGCTCAAAGGCGAAAACCGCCATAAATATCCATATGATTGTGCAGGTAATACCCAGATAGGTATCATACAAGAAAAGTAATAATGTCGATATCAATGCTCCGCACAGAATGACGATAAGGTCAACTCTGGCAGACAGATTTCGAGGCATGTTTGATCACCTCACTATTGTAAATTTAAAATTAAGAAAAGAGATTAAAGCTGTTTGCCAGCTGTGATGTTGAAGCGTTTACGATAATCAAAAACCATGTCGAAAATACCAGTAAAGCTCATGACCTGCCCAGGAAGTCCTGACAGGAAAATGAATGCTACCACCATGTAATAGAACACACGTGGTATATGGTATTTGTCAGTAATTGCTCGTAAGAGTGCGGCACCCTGAATGAAACCGGCAATAAAACACAGGAAGAAAAAATTCAGGGAAACCTGAGTAAGCATCTGAATGTCTCTTGTAAAGCCCCAGTAAAGTCCGACCAGTGCAAAGCCCATAATATAGGCAAAGACCTGTGGAAAACGCCACTCATTAAATGGAGGCAGTACATTCACCTTGTGACCGAGACGGCGAAGCACCATACCGCCTAACGCAAAATTAAGAATGGTAACAATGAGGCTGGAAAGCACCAGCACAAGAGGCATGATAAGCTCTAAAAGCTTAAAGGACTGATCAAGTATAGCTTTTCGCTCTGCAAGTTCTTCGGCACTTATTCCCATGGTCTCATAAAGGCTGATGGACATATCAAAGGATTCCTTTAGAGTATCCATCTGAGCAGCCAGAGGATTTATATCCATAATAAAGAACGTCAGTGCTAATGCACTCAGCATGGAAATAACGGAAACGCAAAGACTCAGCAGAAGATTTTTGGCAGCTGACCACTGCGCATAAAAGCCGTAACCAAGCACCAGAGCAGGAAGCATAAAGCCTAAAGCCATGCGCAGTGCGATGGTAGGCATGATGAGTATGCTCATTATGATGGTAGAAGCGATGGTGGAAATGATACCCCAGCGCAGGCCATGACGTACTACAATGACAATAACTGGCAGGGGCCATATCAAAGCCGCAGCAATACCGAGTATTGGCACGTATACGGAAACGAGAGCAGCAATAACAGTGAGGGCAGTAAGAAGACTGCTTTCTGTCAGTGCTTTTATATCAAAAGTTCTCAAATATTTCATCCTTTCAAATAAATAAGGTTCTTAAAACACTATCTATGTATTATAGCAAAAAAATGCAGAATTGTCACTCTTTTTTTTAATGTGGGTTGTGGAAAGTTTAATTTTGTATTGACAAGGGGAACGGAAAATTGTATAATATACCCAAGACGTGCAACGAAGCATATTAGGGCTTTAGCTTGCATGTCTTTTTTTATTTTAAAATCAATGTTGTATATTTTTGAAAATAGTCTTCATTCATAGGAGGAGTCAATCATGAGAAGTTTCCCATTATTCGCTGAATTAGAAGCAGAGCGTGACAAGGTAAATGAAGCATTCCATAAGAACGTAGAGCCACAGCTTATTGAGCGTCTAATAGAATTTGGTTTTATGCAGCCAAATCCAGAGGTTCCAAACAAGATGGTATTAGCAGAGAAGGCAACAGACAATCTGTACCATCTTTCCATCAACCGTTACAGTATCACTGTACAGTTCCAGCATGTAAGAAGCGGTGAGGTAAAGCTGATTTGCGATATAAGTAATTTCGGCATGAATACTCACAAGGTGATGGACCTCATTATTAAGTGTATTGACTGCTGGCTTCAGTATGGTGTTGTTTATGATTATGTATCTGCTCAGCATTTAGAAGTTGAAAACAAGTGGTAATTCAAAATTGACATAAATAAGAAAACTACCGTTCATTTGTTCGGTAGTTTTTTGATGAAAATTTTTAAATTTTATGCTCAAATATATGTTCGTAATTTTTCAGCAGTATCAGCTAAATTAGTAGGCTTTAAATGAATGCTGTAACCTATGTACAGTGGTGAAGTAGCAAAACGAGGCAACAGTTTTACTCTGATACAGCCATCCAAAAGGTAAAAGAAAATATTATAGCTGAAATTTTCCCGCTTAAAGAAATCCTTCAGAAAGGTGACGCTGGATTGTATGTAATGCGCTAAGGCGGAGAGGGTTTCGTATGCTTGGGGGCTGGAAATATCAGAAGCGGTAAATTGCTTTTTTACGAGAATATTAATCTCAGAAAAACCGATACGGGGGCGGGTAGCAACATTGATTTCCACTCCGCTTTCAGTAGCTACGGGTATGCCTTCAAACTCGTCTGTGCTGAACATCAGGTCAGGGTCTATGACAGGAAGCCCGACTATCTGCATATGAGGGTGATGGATTGTACCGCCAGAAAGAGGACCGTAATTTTTGAAGAATAATACAGCCTTATATTTGCCTGTTTCCCAAAGCTTTAGCCAGTGACTTATACCAAAGGAAATGAGCGAGGTCATTTTCTCCGGCGTATAGAGATTCATGTCACTGTTGCAGTCAGCACCTTCAATCAGAACGAACTGGTCGGATGGCTCTAAAACTATGTATTTATTTTTTAGGAAAATCATATCCTCTTTGGTATCAATGATGTCAGTGAGAGTGCCTACGTTGCAGAAGGGACAGGAACGCTTCTCTCCGTTGATGGTGAGCGGTTTTCCTTTACCGACACCTATATTAAAATCTATGAGGTTGATAGGAAGTGGTTTATTCATAATAAAAAACCTCGTATGCCATGTAAGTATATTGTAAAAACCCTGCTTTAGAAGAAAAACATTTTTTTGTATTAGAGTAATTGTTTTTCTTGAATGAGTGTGTTATAATGTATCGTTGAATGATATTCTTTAACTATACTACATTTTTGTAATTTTGACAACTATATCCTAAAAATAAGGTGGTGTTTACCATTAGCGAACAGGATATCATAGATAAGGATAAAAATAATAACAATAATGATAATAATCCGCCAGCTAAGGAAAATAAAGGCAGTAAGGCCGAATCCTTCCTAAAAGGTACGCTCATTCTGACGGTAGCTGGTGTGGTAGTAAAGGTAATTGGTTCACTTAACTGGATTTTCGTTTCCCGAATACTGGGCGGTGAGGGTATCGGTCTTTATCAGATGGCCTTTCCTATTTACTTCTTTGCCTTGAGTGTATCAACTGCTGGTGTTCCGGTGGCAATTTCCATCATTACGGCGGAGAAGGTTGCTTTAAAAGATATTTTCGGTGCCAAGCGTATTTTTAAGATTTCCATGTCACTGATGTTTGTGACAGGTCTTATCTTTACGGCACTTACCTATTTTGGTGCCCAGTGGCTCATAGACTGGCAGTTTATTCGTGATCCTAGAGCATACTGGTCAGTTGTTGCACTGGCTCCGGCCATATTCTTCGTAACACTGCTCGCAAGTTCCAGAGGTTATTTACAGGGCTGGCAACGCATGACTCCTACGGCGGTATCTCAGATAGTTGAGCAGATTTTCCGCGTAGTGACCATGATTCTCTTTGCAAGTCTTTTCCTGCCATGGGGTCTTGATAAGGCGGCAGCAGGTGCCAGTCTCGGTGCATTTGCTGGTGCGGTGACAGGTCTTTTGGTTCTGGTGTATTTCCACTGGAAGCTGGAAAAGGATATTAAGACAGAGTATGGCGACAACTTGAAGCCATTGCCTGAGTCACAGCAGGAATCCAAATGGAAAATTATCAAGCGTATCTTTGCATTGTCCCTGCCAGTTTCAGCGGCAAGCATTATGCTTCCTGTAGTTTCAAATCTTGATTTGGCTATTGTACCACAGCGGCTGGAGGTAGCAGGCTATTCCGTAAATGAGGCAACAGAGCTTTTCGGTTATCTCACAGGTATGGCAGTTCCACTGGTAAACTTGGCAACTATTTTAACGGCATCCTTGGCAGTAAGCCTTGTGCCAGCCATTTCTAAGGCAAGAGCACTTGACGATAAGAAGCTTGTTTATAAGCAGACTGCATCAGGTGTCCGTATTTCCAATTTTGTATGTTTCCCTGCCTTTATCGTAGTAATGGTACTGGCAACTCCAATTTCCACTTTAATATATAATGCTCCTGGTGCTGGTCCGGCGGTATGGGTTTCTTCCTTCAGTATCGTGCTTTTGGGATTACATCAGGTATCTACCGCAGTATTGCAGGGATTAGGTCATCCATCTATTCCTATGATAAATATGATTTTGGCGGCAGCAGTAAAAGTGATACTAAATTGGGTACTGACTGCACAACCATCTCTTGGTATTATGGGTGCGGCCTGGGCTACAGCAGCCGATATGGGTGTAGCGGCAATCATTAACATGTATTTCATTTACCGCTATATCGGTTACAGAATAGAAATTCCGCAGTTATTGAAAACAGTTTTTGCAGCTGGTGTTATGGCTGTAGCAACATATTTCTTCTATGATCTTACCTTTGATTACTTTGGAAGTCTCGCATTCTCTACCTTTGGTGCAGTATTTGCCGGCTGTGGCGTTTATCTCGTAGTGCTTCTCTGCATTGGCGGTATGCTGCAGGAGGATATTGAGCGTGTGCCTATGGTTGGCCGTTATGCAATTCGTTTCCTGACAAAAATAGGAGTGTTTAAGGCATGAAAAAGCTGATTCTCATTTACAATCCTGTGTCTGGCAAAGCAGTTTTCAAAAATCGTTTGGATGAAATAATAGATAAGTTTCAGCAGCGTGGCTGTGTGATAATACCTTACAGAACTACACCAGAAAATGCTGGGCTGGCTGATTTCATAAGGCAAATGAACCCTGATGGCCTTATTGCGGCTGGTGGTGATGGTACACTGCACGAGGTAGTGAATCTCGTGATGAAGGAAAATCTGAACCTTCCAGTAGGTATTATCGGCAGTGGTACATCAAATGACTTTGCAACCTATCTTCAGCTTGATACGGAGGACTATTTCACTCGTATTGCCAATGGGGAAACCATGGATGTAGACTTAGGCAAGGTCGGTGAGGATTACTTCATAAATGTAGCCAGTGCAGGCATGGCAACCTCTATAGCTCATGAGGTAGACACACGCCTAAAGAATGCTATTGGTAAATTAGCATATTACATTCATGGAATAAGTACAATTCCTCAGTTCAAGGCGATGAACCTTCATGTTAAGACTGCTGAGGATGAATTTGATATTAAGGCGTATCTGTTCTTGGTAGTAAATTCAAAAACAGTTGCCAGCTTTAAGGGCGTAGCTAATAAGGCAGAGCTTAATGATGGCAAACTGGATATGCTCGTAGTAAAGGAATGCAATATGCACTCTCTGGTAAAATTGACTACTGACCTTATGTCAGGCAAGGAAGTGGCAGATCAGGAAAATATCCTCTATGTACAGTCTGACCACTTTGAAATTTCCACTGATGAGGAAATGGACAGTGACCTTGATGGTGAGTTAGGTCCTAAATTACCTTTGGTACTGGATGTAGTACGTTCAGCAATTAAAATTTATTGTTAATATAGTATATTCTTAAATAAAATAAAATCTGTGGAGCCAGTGATGGTTGCCACAGATTTTTTATGCAGTAAAATGTTTATGAAAATAAACTGTATTTGATTTTATAACGCCCTCAATCAT
>CALZDE010000054.1 GCA_945637225.1 uncultured Selenomonadaceae bacterium | reverse complement strand
GAGATATGCTCCACCATGTTTATAGAATAAGGTACCCGCCACTTATAGAAGTGGGGGACATCTCGTAGTAGTTATAGCAGGGAGGACAGAGATTCCTTCCTGTTATTTTTTTAGTTGCATTTTTTTCGTTTTTTGTTATAATATAATTAGGTAATTTTTGCGTGAAATGGAGCGTGCTTTTGAATTGGAAGAGAAACTGAAGTTGTACGGTTTTAACAACCTGACTAAGTCCCTTAGCTTTAACATTTACGATATCTGCTATGCTAAGACTCCTCGTGAGCAGCAGGATTATATAAAATACATTGATTCACAGTACAATTCTGAGCGACTTACGAAAATTCTGTTTCGCGTGACGGAAATGATAGGTGCTCAGGTTCTTAGTGTGTCTAAACAGGATTACGACCCTCAGGGTGCAAGCGTTACTTTTCTTATCGCAGAGGAAGCGGCTGTGCAGTCCGGGCAGAAAACTCCTTTGACAAAGGATGGAAATGCGGCGGCAGAGGGGCCTTTGCGTGATACAGTAGTGGCTCATCTTGACAAGAGTCATGTTACGGTGCATACCTATCCTGAGTATCATCCCGAGACGAGTCTGGCTACCTTCCGTGTGGATATAGATGTAGCCACCTGTGGCGAGATTACTCCGCTGAAAACCTTGGATTTTCTTATAGGAAGCTTTGATTCTGATATTATTACCATGGACTATCGTGTGCGTGGCTTTACCCGCGATGTTGCTGGCAAAAAGCTTTTTATGGACCATAAGATTACGTCTATTCAGGACTTCATAAAGGAAGAAACCTTAGAAAATTATGATGCTGTGGACATAAATATTTATCAGGCAAATCTTTTCCATACGAAAATGCTTATTAAAGAATTAGATTTAAAGAATTATCTTTTTAATACGGATATTTATGAAATTCCTCCTAAGACTAGATTGGAAATAAGTAACAATCTCAGGAAGGAAATGATAGAGATTTTTAGCGGTACCAATGTTTTTTAAGTGTGTATAAGGCGGTGGCTCAATGAAGTTTTTATCTCAGGAACATGCTCCTGTTTTGGAAGCTTTGGAAAAAATGAAGCGGGCAAGACTGGTTCCATTTGATGTGCCAGGTCATAAGCGTGGCCGAGGAAATGTGGAATTGACAGATTTTCTAGGTGAAAAATGTCTTTCTGTTGACGTAAATTCCATGAAGATGTTAGATAATTTATGCCATCCTGTTTCCGTTATCCGTGATGCGGAAATGCTGGCGGCAGAGGCTTTTGGTGCTAAACATGCCTTTTTTATGGTAGGCGGTACTACATCAGCTGTTCAGGCTATGGTAATGACGGCTTGCAAGCGTGGCGATAAAATTATCATTCCGAGAAATGTTCATCGAAGTGCCATTAATGCCATGATTCTTTGCGGTGCTATTCCTGTGTATGTCAATCCTCAGATGGACCATACCTTGGGTATTTCTCTTGGTATGAGTGTAGCTGATGTGGAGCGGGCAATTAAGGAAAATCCTGATGCTAAGGCTGTTTTTGTAAACAATCCTACTTATTATGGTATTTGCTCAGATATTAAGTCTATTGCTAAATTAGCTCATGATAATGGAATGCTTCTTTTAGCTGATGAAGCTCATGGCTCACATTTGTATTTTAGCGATAAATTGCCAATTGCTGGTATGCATGCTGGGGCGGATATGGCGGCAATAAGTATGCACAAATCCGGCGGTTCACTTACACAAAGCTCGATTCTCTTAATAGGCGACAGGGTTTCAGAGGGTTATGTTCATCAGATTATTAATCTTACACAGACGACAAGTGCTTCATATCTGCTGATGGTGAGCCTTGATATTTCCCGCCGTCAGATGGTTTTGCGTGGTAAGGAGATTATTGACCGAATAATTGATTTGGTGCAGTATGCAAGAGATGAAATAAATGCCATTGGTGATTATTATGCTTATTCCAAAGAGCTTATAAATGGTGATTCTATCTTTGATTTTGATATAACAAAATTATCTGTTTATACCCGTTCTATCGGTTTGGCAGGAATTGAGGTTTATGACCTTTTGCGTGATGAATACGATATTCAGACGGAATTTGGCGATATAGCAAATCTTCTTTCCTACGTTTCCGTGGGTGACCGCCCCAAGGATATAGAACGTCTGGTATCTGCTTTGGCGGAAATAAGAAGAAATTACCGTCAGACTGGCAGAAAAATGCTGAAGGCAGAGTACATCAGTCCAAAGGTTATCTGTGGGCCACAGGAAGCATTTTACGGTGAAAAGGAAGCCTTGAATATTGAGGAAACTTCCGGCAGGGTTTGCAGTGAGTTTGTCATGTGTTATCCGCCAGGAATACCGATATTGGCACCGGGAGAAATGATTACTCCTGAAATTCTTGATTATATCAGGTATGCCAAGAAAAAGGGCTGTCAGATGACCGGTCCAGAAGATATGGATTTATTGAAGTTAAACGTCATGAAATAGAGGCTAGGATTATGGAACTTTGGTTTACTGAGGAGCATACGGAAAATGTACGTTTTTCCATGAAGGTGGATAAACAGCTTTATTCTGGCAAAAGTGAATTTCAGCGGATTGATATTTTTGAATCGGTGGAATTTGGCAGGGTAATGGCTCTTGATGGTTATTTAATGCTGACGGAAAAGGACGAATTTATTTATCATGAAATGATAACTCATGTACCTATGTGTGTTCATCCTAATGCTAAAAAGGTTTTGGTAATTGGCGGTGGCGATGGCGGTACTGTAAGAGAGCTTCTCCGTTATGAAAGCATTGAGCATATTGACCTTGTAGAGATAGATGAAGAGGTTGTGGAGGTCAGCAAGAAATACCTGCCTCAGACAGCCTGCGGTTTAGATAATCCAAAGGTGCATTGTCATTATGAGGATGGCCTTAGATTTATTCGCAGGGTAGAAAACGAGTACGATGTAATTATCGTTGATTCTACTGACCCATTTGGTCCGGGTGAAGGCTTGTTTACGAAGGAATTTTATGGTAACTGCTACAAGGCACTCCATGAGGATGGCATAATGGTAAATCAGCATGAAAGTCCATTTTATGATGAAGACGCATATGCTATGCAGAGAGCACATAAACGCATTAAGCAGAGCTTTCCAATAAGCAAGGTTTATCAGCTTCATATTCCAACCTATCCATCTGGTCATTGGCTTTTTGGCTTTGCTTCCAAGAAGTATCATCCAGTAAATGATGCAGATTTTGACAAGTGGAATAAGCTGGGATTAAAGACGAAGTATTACAATACGAATTTACATAAGGCATCCTTTGCTATGCCAAATTACGTGGAGGAAATGTTAAGAGATGTTGAGTCCTAATATAGAAACCTTTTTAGGTTGTGAAACTGATTTTGATGAGGCGAGAATTGTATTATATGGTGCGCCATTTGACAGTACAACTTCCTATCGCCCAGGTACACGTTTTGCCAGTAAGACAATGCGTGCTGAGTCCTATGGTTTAGAGACATATAGCCCTTATCTTGACTTAGATATGGAGGATGTTAAGGTTTTTGACAGCGGTGATTTGGAGCTGTGCTTTGGCGATACAGAGATGGCATTAAAGGATATTGAGGAACGTGCCTCTGTTATTCTTGATGCAGGGAAAATTCCTTTTCTCATTGGCGGTGAGCATTTAGTAAGTCTTGGTGCAATAAGGGCAGCATTTAAGCGTTATCCTGATTTGCATATTCTGCATTTTGATGCTCATACTGATTTAAGAGAGGAATATTTAGGAGCGACTCTTTCACATGCTTCTGTTATTCGCCGTGCCTGGGATTTGGTCGGTGATGACAAGATTTGGCAGTATGGTATCAGAAGCGGTATGAAGGAAGAATTTTATTGGGCAAAGGAGCATACCCACCTTCATAAGTTTAATTTAGAAACTTTGGAGGAAGCTATTGAGGCCTTAAAGGGCAAGCCTGTGTATTTCACCATTGACCTTGATGTCATGGACCCTTCTGTATTTCCTGGTACTGGTACCCCAGAGGCAGGCGGAGTTTCCTTTAATGAGCTTCGTGAGGGTGCAATGCTTGGCTGTGGCCTGAATATCGTAGGCTGTGATGTAGTGGAGCTTAGTCCTCAGCTTGACCAGAGCGGTGCTTCTACTGCGGTTGCATTAAAGATACTGCGTGAAATGCTGTTGAAGCTGGAAGAAAAGCATATTAAGTGATTAGTAATAAAGTGATATAAATGGAGGTATTTATTAATGGGCAAGGCGTTAATTATTGGCTGTGGCGGTGTTGCAGGTGTTGCAATTCATAAGTGTGTTCAGAATTATGAGCAGTTTCAGGAAATCTGCATTGCAAGCCGTACTGTCAGCAAGTGCGATAAGCTGAAGGCTGAATTAGAAGCAAAGTATGGCAATGTATGCAAGATTACTACCGCTCAGGTGGATGCAGATAACGTACCTCAGCTGGTAGAACTGATTAAGAAGGTTCAGCCAGATGTTGTTTTAAATGTTGCTCTGCCATATCAGGATTTACATATTATGGACGCTTGCTTAGAGTGCAAGGTAAGCTATGTAGATACCGCTAACTATGAGCCAGAGGATACCGCAAAGTTTGAATACAAGTGGCAGTGGGAGTATCGTGAGCGTTTTGAAAAGGCTGGCATTACCGCTCTCTTAGGTTCCGGCTTTGACCCAGGTGTTACAGGTGTATTCAGTGCATATGCCTTAAAGCATCATTTTGATGAGATTAACTATATTGATATTCTCGACTGCAATGGTGGCGATCACGGCTATCCGTTTGCTACTAATTTCAATCCTGAGATTAACATCCGTGAGGTATCTGCAAAGGGCAGTTACTGGGAAGATGGTCATTGGGTAGAGACTGAACCAATGGAAATTAAGCGTGTTTACAATTTTGCTGAGGTTGGCGAAAAGGATATGTACCTGCTTCATCATGAGGAATTAGAGTCTCTTGGTATCAACATTCCAGGTATCAAGCGTATCCGTTTCTTCATGACCTTCGGTCAGAGCTATCTTACACATTTGAAGTGTTTGGAGAATGTTGGCATGACTTCCATTGAGCCAATTGAGTACAATGGTCAGCAGATTGTTCCATTACAGTTCCTGCGTGCTGTATTGCCAGATCCAGCTTCTCTCGGCCCTCGTACCGTTGGCAAGACCAATATCGGCTGTATTTTCCAGGGCAAGAAGGATGGCAAGGATAAGACTTACTACCTCTATAATGTATGCGATCATCAGGAGTGCTACAAGGAGGTCGGCTCTCAGGCTATCAGCTACACCACAGGTGTACCAGCTATGATCGGTGCTATGCTCGTTATGAATGGAACTTGGAAGAAGCCAGGCGTATTTAATATTGAGGAATTTGATCCAGATCCATTCATGGAAGCTCTTAACAAGTGGGGCTTGCCATGGCAGGAGGATTTCAATCCTACTTTAGTTGATTAATTTTCGGATAAATTTTTAGGGGGCAAATACATGGAAAAGGCATGGATTAACAGTGTACCATCTCCAGCTTACGTAGTGGAGGAAAAGGCACTTCGTCATAATTTAGAAATTCTGCATGGCTTGGAGGACAGGACTGGCTGTCACGTTCTTTTAGCACAGAAGGCTTTTTCCATGTACAGCTTCTATCCCATTATAAGTGAGTATCTTTCCGGTTATGCTGCCAGTGGCATTTATGAAGCAAGACTGGCACATGAGGAAGCACCGGATAAGGAAAATCATGTTTTTAATCCTGCCTTTCAGGAAAAGGATTTTGGGGAAATAACAAAAATCTGTGACCACATTGTTTTTAATTCTTTGGCACAGTGGAAGAAATTCAAAGCTCAGGCTATGACTGCTGGTGTGCAGTGCGGTTTGCGTATAAATCCAGAACATTCTACTCAGGACCATGCTATCTATGACCCATGTTCCCCAGTTTCCCGTTTGGGGGCGAAATTAGCAGAGGTCGAAGCAGAGGAAGAGCTTTTGGACGGTCTTACAGGCTTTCATTTCCATACTCTCTGTGAGCAGGGAGCAGAGCCTTTAGCAGAAACCCTTGAAGTGGTGGAAGCGAAATTTGGAAAATATTTAAAAAAAATGCAGTGGATTAATTTTGGCGGTGGTCATCATATTACTAAGGATGGTTATAATATTCCACTTTTAGAAAAATGCATTAAACGCATGCAGGAAAAATACAATTTAAAGGTTTATATTGAACCTGGTGAGGCAATTGCCTTGAATACAGGTTATCTCGTGACAACTGTTTTGGAAATAATCGAGGGCGTAAATGGGAGCCGTGAGTGTCCAGCTGTAATACTTGATACTTCTGCTGCCTGTCATATGCCTGATGTTATAGAAATGCCTTATCGTCCGCCCCTCATTAATGCAGGTGAGGAAGGGGAAAAGCCATATACATATCTGTTTGGCGGTCCTACCTGTCTCGCTGGTGATATTATTGGAAAATATTCCTTTGATAAACCTCTTAAAGTAGGAGACAGACTTTTATTTGGCGACATGGCTATTTATACTATGGTAAAGAATAATACATTTAATGGTATGCCTTTGCCAGCAATTGTAGAAATAAATAATGAAAATGAAATTAACGTAGTAAAGGAGTTTGGCTATGATGATTTCAAAATGCGTCTCTAACTTTATTAGGGCAATTTTAGTAAGTGTTTTTTTAGCGGTACTTCTTTGCAATTATAATTATGAAAATAACCACGCTTATGCAGCAACTCAAACTGAGCTGGAGCAGGCGGAAAAAAATAAAATATTATTGGCGGATTCTACTGTGGATTACATATGCGCTATGTCAGCAGGAATAGCATATAGTGGCGATTTGTTTGAAATGGCAGCTGATTCATTGTATTATCTTGGTGCAGAAAGAGAGATTGTCTATAATAAAAACAGGAAAGCAGATACCAAATTTATCGTTATCAAGCATTTAGACTTTAGTGGAAAATCAAATAAAAACGACTATGTTATTTCTATCACTGGCACTGAGAAGCTGAAGGATGTAGAAGTAGACCTGAGGTATGGTTCCGTTTGTTTTGGCGGTACAACACCAGAGGAATTTCAGATTGAACAAAATAAATCACTGAAGGAATATGGTGATAATCCGAATATTCCTACCATTCATAGAGGCTTTTCAGATTACGTACAGACAGCATTTTTTACTAAAAGTGAAGAAACTGGTAAAATGGGAGCCGATTATATTTTCGACATTTTGAATGATAAAAATGCTGAGGATATTTACATTACAGGACATAGCCTTGGTGGTGCTTCAGCTATTATTCTGGCGGCTCGCCTCAGTGCGATGGGAGTTCCAGCAGACAGATTGAATGTAGTGACCTTTGGCAGTCCAGCAGTCGGCAATCAGGCTTTTGCTGATTGGTGTCGTGGCAGGTTTAACCTCAAGCGTATTGCGATGAAAAATGACGTCAGTACGGGTGTCCTGCAGGGATGGTTAGGAAAACGCAAATTTGTACAGTTTGGTGACACTGGGGAATGGAGAAGAGACCCTTCGGTTCGTCATAATCAGCATGCTGTGGCAGTATATATGGATTCTGCTATCAGAAATTATTATAAAATATGTATGGGTATGCCAGGAGATAATGACCATAATGGTTTTCGCTATGCTGATAAAAATGGTATTTGGAGTGGTGATGACCTTAACGGAAATGGCTACAACGTGTATATTGCTCCTGTTAATGTCAAGCTTGATGATTACATTCAAGGCGATAGCGAGTGTATCAAAATGGCAGTACAGGATATATTGCTGAATGTATTGCCAGGCTCTGTGGCAGATATAGGTGAAGTCAAGGATTTTTCAGATACCTGTAAAGCGGCTGAAAGAATGGGCTGTCAATATGTTCTTTATGAAACAGTAACAGGAACATTAGATAAAAATTCTCAAGACCTATATCATGTTACTATAGAAGAAGGCATTTGTGATACATCAGGCAATTTGCTGTTTACTCAGCTTATTAATACGAACAGTTCAGAAGTAACTCCAATTGAAGCGGCAATGATAGGAATTACCAGAAGTTCAGAAAACCGTATCAATGTTGTAAAAAATGATGCTGGGCTTAAGCTAGGAAGCATTTTTAGTAAATAAATTCAGGAAGGTGATTTGAGATGTATGAGTCTGAATTAAACATAGGTTTATTGGGGTTTGATAAAAAAAGAGCGGCATACTTCCAAAAAAGAGCAGATGAAAAAAATCAAGGTGTAAAGTACAACATGCTTCCTGATATGATGGCTGTTGACCGCAGTCATTATGATGGTGTAATTCAGAGAAGTAACGATATTGTGGAAATTGCTACTGTACAGCAGTATTTGCCAGACAGCGTGAAGTATGGCCTTTTGACAACTACCGCAGAGAATTTGCCAGAAGAGCTGATGGAATCCTGTGATTTTATCTATCCTTTGCCTGACTGGGATGCAGTAAGCCATTTGGCAGATTTCTACCTTGACCGTTTTATTGAAAATATCAAGGTGAGTCATGACGCATGGATGAATAACAACTGCCTTGATACTATCATTGATATGCTTCCTGACCTTATCTGGTTTAAGGATTTGAAGGGTGCACATCTTAAGGTAAATGATGCCTTCTGCAAAATTGTCCGCAAAGAAAAGGAGGATATTGAGGGCAGAGGCCATTATTATATTTGGGGACTTACTGAAGAAGAATATGCTAATGGTGAATTTGTCTGTCTTGAAACTGAGGATGAAGTTTTGAGAAGACGTGAAGTGTGTCTTTTCGATGAACAGGTTATGGGACCTCGCGGTATGAGGGAGTTAAAAACCTACAAGGCACCAATTTGGGACAGATTTGGGAACATTATTGGTACCTGCGGTGTAGCACGAGATGTTACCCGTATGAATAAATATCGTGACAACATTCTTACTATGGTACGTCATGACTATCTGACAGGCCTTTCTAACCGCCGTCACCTTTATTCCTTCGTGCGCAAGAACTGGAGAAGCGGACAGTTGGCAATTCTTTATTGTGACCTTGATAACTTCAAGCAGGTAAATGATAAGTACGGTCATGCCGCTGGCGATAAGGCACTGGTTATTGCATCCAAGGCACTTCTCTTGAACTTAGACGAGACTATGGTAGCAAGAGTTGGCGGTGATGAATTTTTAGCGGCGTTCATTGGTGAATATAAGGTAAGTGACATTGTTTCTAAGTGCGTAGGAATTTCCAGATATTTGAAAAAGGTGTTTAGTGAGCACGAGGAATACAGAGGACTTTCTATAAGCATTGGTATTGCTACTGCACAGCATGGCGTTATGTCTGTTGATGAAGTTATAACAAAGGCTGATGAGGCTATGTATGTAGCTAAAAAGTCTAAGGATGACCCAATGAGGAAGCCTTATCATATCTATGGTGCGTAAATCAGAGATTTTTATGACGTTAGCTGTATGCTAAATTTGGGAGATAATATTTTTGCAGGTTATAACAGTTATTAAAGAAATAAAAAAGAAAATTGGCAATGCTAGAACAGCAGTTGCATTGGGTACCTTTGATGGTGTTCATGTAGGGCACAGCTCTATTATTCAGAGGGCAAAGGAGCTGGCAGAGGAAATTGGCGGTAAGAGTGTGGTATTTACCTTCAGTAATCATCCTCTGTCAGTACTGGCACCTGCTAAAGAACCTATGCAGCTGGGGGACAGACTGTCCAAGGTATATCTTATGGAGCAGGAGGGAATAGATTTTCTGGTAAATATTCCTTTTACGGAAAAGATAGCTTCCCTAAGTCCAATAGTTTTTCTGGTTGCCCTTAAGCATTACCTTCATCCAGCTTATGTGGTAGTAGGACCTAATTTTTCTTTTGGCGCAAAAGGAAAGGGCAGTCCAAGAATGCTTCTGCGTGAGGGAGAAAAGTACGGCTTTCAGGCAGAAATTGCGCAGGAGGTTCAGCGTGAGGGACGTATTGTCAGCTCAACAAGAATAAGAAATTTGGTCGAGGATGGAGACCTTGAAAAAACAAACGAATTTTTAGGACACCCTTTTACTGTTGGTGGCAGGGTAATTCATGGAGACCATCGTGGTAATACAATAGGCTTCCCTACTGCAAATTTGCCTATTGGAAAGAAAAGAGCAATGCTTCCTAACGGTGCTTATGCTGTAAGGGCAATATTGAAAGGCGAGTCCTACTATGGTATAGCGAACATTGGAGATAATCCAACATTTGAAGGCTGTAACCGCCGTATCGAAATTCATATTCTTGATTTTGACAAGGATATATATGACGAAGCATTGTTAGTAGAATTCTGCTATAAGCTAAGACCACAGAAGAAATTCAGTGGTATTGATGCCTTGGTAGCACAGTTGCGTCAGGATGAAAGAACAGCAAGAAAGCTTTTTAAAATTAATTAAATTTTTATAAAAAATGCTTGACAAAGAAATTGTTTAGTGATATAATAGTACATGTTGTAAGGCAAGATTGCGTTACGACATGCAGCATGGAG
>CALZDE010000053.1 GCA_945637225.1 uncultured Selenomonadaceae bacterium | reverse complement strand
TACCCGCCACTTATAGAAGTGGGGGACATCTCTTAGTCGTTATTTTCACTTTAAAATTACTTTAAAGAAAGAGCCGCAGTTACAAAGTCCTTAAAGAGTGGATGTGGATGATTTGGACGGGACTTCAGCTCTGGATGGAACTGGGAAGCTACGAACCAAGGATGGTCAGCAACCTCAACAATTTCTACCAGACTGCCATCAGGCAGAGTACCAGCAATTACCAGACCCTTTGCAGTCAATTCATCACGGAATTTATTGTTGTACTCATAACGATGACGATGACGCTCGCTGATTTCCAGAGTGCCATAAGCCTTCTCGGTCTTAGTGCCAGGCTGTACCTTACATGGATATGCACCAAGACGCATGGTACCGCCCTTATCCTCAACGTCAATCTGAGATTCCATCAGATCAATTACAGGATGTGCAGTCTCAGGATTGAACTCAGCAGAATGAGCATCAGTCATACCGCATACGTGACGGGCAAACTCAATAACAGCACACTGCATGCCAAGGCACAGACCCAGGAATGGAATCTTGTTCTCACGAGCGTACTGAATAGCCATAATCTTGCCTTCTACACCACGGTCACCAAAACCGCCAGGTACTAAGATACCCTTGCAGCCAGCAAAAATTTCATCTAAATCAGGGTTTACAGCCTTCTCTAATTCCTCAGCATTAACCCACTTAATCTTTACCTCAGATTCATTGGCAATACCTGCATGATGGAGAGCCTCAGTAACAGAGATGTAAGCATCAGGCAGTTCAACATACTTACCAACTACAGCAATCTTAACCTTCTTCTTAGGATTGTTAATCTTGTAGACCATCTGCTCCCAGCTGTCCATATTTACAGGAACATAATCCATGTGGAGCTTCTCCATAGCAATGCGGTCTAAGCCCTCAGCCTGCATCATCAGAGGAACCTCGTAGATGGTGGAGGCAGTCATATTCTCGATAACAGCTTCCTTATCTACGTCGCAGAACATAGCTAATTTAGCCTTCATTTCCTTGGTGAGAGGCTTCTCGGTACGGCATACCAGAATGTCTGGCTGAATACCGATACTGCGCAGCTCCTTAACACTGTGCTGGGTTGGCTTAGTCTTCAGCTCACCAGCAGCGGAAATATAAGGAACTAAGGTAACATGAATGTACAGTACATCGTTACGGCCTACTTCCTTCTTTACCTGACGGATAGCCTCCATGAATGGCAGACTCTCAATGTCACCAACGGTACCGCCGATTTCAGTAATAACTACATCAGCACCGCTGTCAGCCGCTACATCATAAACACGCTGTTTAATCTCATTAGTGATATGAGGAATTACCTGAATGGTCTTGCCTAAATAGTCACCACGGCGTTCCTTGTTCAGTACATTCCAATAAACCTTGCCAGCGGTGATATTGGAATTCTTAGTCAGGTTAATATCAATGAAACGCTCATAATGACCGAGGTCAAGGTCAGTCTCTGCACCATCATCAGTAACGAAAACCTCACCATGCTGATAAGGGCTCATAGTACCTGGGTCAATATTTATATATGGGTCGAACTTCTGAATAGTTACCTTTATGCCACGATTTTTCAGCAGACGGCCAAGGGAAGCGGCAGTAATGCCTTTACCCAGGGATGAAACAACGCCACCGGTGACAAAAATATACTTTGCCATGAATTTTCCTCCTAGTAATCTGTTAATCAGCTTTTAGTCTTCAAGTTCATCAATCTTCTTGGAACCACGAACAGGCTTCTTAGCCTCTGGATACCATTCTGTAAGGCCCCAATTGCCATCCTTCACATAGAAGAAACGGCTGTCCATATTAATCTGGGTGTAAATCTCAGAAATTGCCTCAGCCTCTGGATTTTCAGGATTGCGGACAGGCTTTTTCTTCAGTTCAATGGTCTTAAGGATTAAATCCTTGTAATACATTGGCTCCTCTCCATTATTCTGCAGAATGTAGTATGCTGCATCAACATCAGTCATTTTAGTGAAATCCACAATAATTCTCCTTTTTATCTAAATAACTAGCCACTATTTTACATGCGCTCTGGTGCAGAAACACCTACAATACCCAGTGCATGACGGATTACGTGGGCAGTTGCCTTTACAAGAGCAAGTCTAGCCTCAGCCAGCTTTTCGTCAACACCTAAGATACGGCACTGATTGTAGAAGCTGTGGAAACAGCCAGCCAAATCATAAGCATAACGGGCAATACGCTGTGGAGCATATTCCTTAGCCGCCTTTTCAATTTCATCCTCGTACTCAGCCAGCTTATTGATGAGGTTAATTTCAGTTTCCTCAACCAAAAGTGCCAGCTCAGGATTTTCTGCCTTCAGATTATTTTCCTCTGCCTGACGGAAAATACTGCAAATACGGGCATGAGCATACTGAATGTAATAAACAGGATTCTCATTGGACTGGGAAGTAGCCAAATCCATATCAAAATCCAGCTGACTGTCCATAGAACGCATTACGAAGAAGTAACGTGCCGCATCGGTACCAACTTCCTCAATAAGCTCTGACAGGGTAATTGTCTGGCCAGTACGCTTGGAAAGCTTTACCAGCTCGCCGCCACGCAGGAGACGAACCATCTGCAAAAGACGAACATCCAGCTTTTCAGCGTCAAAGCCCAGTGCAGACATAGCCGCCTTTACACGGCAGATATAGCCATGATGGTCAGCACCCCACAGATTGATAATTTTACCAAAACCGCGCTCATACTTGTTCTTGTGGTACGCAATATCCGCCGCTAAATAGGTAGGAACACCATTATCACGGATAACTACGCGGTCCTTGTCATCGCCATATTCAGTGGACTTCAGCCACAATGCACCATCCTGCTCGTAGATTTTGCCATTATTTTTCAATACATCTACAGCAGCATTTACCATATCAGGGTGAAGGGTACGCTCACTGAACCATACATCAAAGGTAACATTGAAGGCTTCCAAATCTTCCTTCAAAGCCGCCAGCTTCTCCTTTAAAGCCAGTTCCTTGAAAATTGCAAGACGCTCGTCCTCGCTCATATCAAGATACTTTTCGCCATCCTTCTTGATGATACGCTGAGCAGTATCTACAATATCAGCACCATGATAGCCATTCTCTGGGAAAGTCGCCTCATCAGCCTTGCCCAAAAGCTCCAAATAACGATGATTTACGGAGAGAGCAAGATTGTTAATCTGATTGCCTGCATCATTGATATAATACTCGCTTGTTACAGGATAGCCTGCCGCACGCAGAAGATTAACCAAAGCACTTCCAGCAGCGGCACCACGGCC
Source organism: uncultured Selenomonadaceae bacterium (assembly GCA_945637225.1). Lineage (GTDB taxonomy): Bacteria > Bacillota > Negativicutes > Selenomonadales > Selenomonadaceae > CAMCDL01. The sequence goes on along the minus strand of CALZDE010000053.1, from coordinate 7,257 downwards.
ATGACCGATATGCAGTGGGCCAGTAGGATTTGCACTGACATACTCAACCTGAATAGGTGCTATATCCTTCTTTGCCAGCTGACCGAAAGCCTCTCCCTTATTTATAATAGAAGCTAATGTATCATAAAGGACATTGGACTTCAGATAGAAATTAATAAAGCCAGGACCAGCAATATCTATTCTATCTAACCATTCTCCCTCAATACGCTTTACTAATTCCTCAGCAATATTACGAGGTGACTTGCGGAAAACACGTGCAGACTGCATAGCTACATTGGTAGCAAAGTCGCCTAATTCCTTCTTTGGTGGTACCTCTAAAACTATGGCTGGCAGTTCACCAGCAGGAAAAATACCATCTGCAACGGCACTGTCTGCCGCTTTTTTTATGGCCTCACAAATTGTATCCTTTATATCCAATAGAATTTCCTCCTAAAACAACCAAAAGCTACTTAAGCTTCGATATTACAATTGATAATTTATTGTGACCTGAAAAATCTCCATTCACTATTACATCATAGCAAAAGTCTACCTCACCTGCTACATCACCATAACTGATGTCTAATTTGGTAGTACGGAGCTTTAATTCAAGAATACCATATGGTGTGCGGTAGTCACTGTTATGCTCAACATCTTTCTGAAAACGCTGAGTCCCCCCAATGGCTCCCTGACGGATAATGGTGAGGCTGTCCTCGGCAATTTTCAGCATGGTAGAAACCGGTGCATCCTTATCAATGGAATTATCCATATACTTCACATAATGCTTGCCAGCCTTCAGGTAATGCTCCCCTTCTGCTGACATCTGTATCTTTGTGGTTCTTCCCTGAGCATCCTTTTGACGGCCCTTCAGGTGAACCATCACCTTCTCCAAAAACCTCACCTCCTGAACCTGAAAATTGCTTATCATCTTATTATATCTGAAAATTACTTTTTTTTCAATATAAATTTTCTTGTTAAATAAATACTTTTATGATATGATAATATCAATCAGTATCTTAGTAATAGTTTGTTTTTAGAAAGGAAGGATGTTTTAACCCATGGTACAATATAAAAAGGATTTGCTCTATATTTTAGTTTTCGGTGCGTTGCTGTATTTTGCTAACAACTGGGGACTTGCCATTACTGACCCTGTTGAAAGTAATTATACATTAACGGCTAAGGAAATGCTGGAAAGCGGGGACTTTGTTTCTCCACGAATTTATGGCAATTTCTGGTATGATAAGCCAGGCTTCTTCTATTGGGAGCTGATTGCAGCCTTCAGTATTTTCGGAGTCAATGAATTTGCGGCACGTTTCTTCCCTGCCTGCTTCACTCTGATAGCACTGGTAATGACATATTTCTTTGGCCGTAAGCTCTATGGTGAAAGAGTTGCTTTTTGCAGTTCTTTGATTTTGGCATCCTCTGTAGCCTTTGTTTATTTAGGCAAGGCTGTCATTACAGATATGTCACTTTTCGTTTTCCATAGTGCCGTTCTGATTTCCTTCTACTTGGGCTATAGTTCTAAAAACCGCAATTTCTACTATCTTTCCTATGCGGCAGCGGCCTTTGCTACATTGACAAAGGGACCTGTTGGTCTTGCTCTGCCAGGTCTTACTATACTGGTATTCCTCTGTGTAAGACGTGATTTCAAGGAAATTCTTAAGCTGAAAATAATCCCTGGCCTGCTTCTCTACTTTGCTATTGGCGGTCCTTGGTATTATCAGATGTACACACTGCATGGCATGGACTTCATTGGCGGTTTCCTCGGAACTCATAATGTACTTCGTGCTACTGTTTCCGAACATCCACGTGATGATGTATGGTGGTATTACACAGCAATTACCTTTGCTTCCACTATTCCTTGGAGCTTTGGCTTCCTTTACAGCCTTGTTCGTGGCAGACTGCCAATTTTCAAAAAGGAATTCTGGAAAAATCTTCCTGAGGACAAAATCTTCCTGCTCACCTGGGCACTTGTTACCATTGGCTGTTATCAGATGGCAGCTACCAAATATCCTACCTATACCCTTCCTGCTATGCTTCCATTGGCTCTCATGCTCGGCAACTGGCTCGTTGACCGTGAAGGCTTAGTAAGAAAGGTAGCATGCACTACCGGCACAATCTTTGTTATACTTTACTGTTTTGCAGTTCCAAACTACGTGCAGGATAATGTAACAGGTAAATATGATGTAGCCCATCTTGACGAATACGTGGAACCTGGCGAACCAATATACAGTTTCGGCAATTACCGTACATCCTCTGTTTACTACAGCGGACGTACTATTTACAAGCTGTCACATATATGGGATATAGCTGACAGCAAGCCGGAAAACATGAGCTGGAATATCAAAAACGTAATGCCTTTCTACGCTATTGAGGAACTTCCTCTTGATAAGCCTGTTTACGTCATCGTAAACAACAATCAGCTGAAAAGCTTCTATGAACAGTTCACACCTGAAATCTGCGACCTTGAAGTAATTCAGAAAATACCTACTTCTGAATTTATCCGCCTGCAGTATAAGGGCCCTGTTGTAAAGAATGGCGTAGTCAGCAATACTTCTTCTGATGAACAAAAGAAATACATTGAACAACGCTTAAATAAATAACCACTAAAAAACACTATCGCCTAAAGCTAAGACGATAGTGTTTTTGTTTGCTTATTTTAGTTTGCACTGACAGCGATATTTATCTCAACATCGTGGCCAGCTAAATCCATTGTAACGGTCAAATACTTCTCCGTGCTGATCTTTACCTTGAAATCAGAACCAACAGTCAGGCTGGGTGTAGAGATATCTACATCATAACCTAATGCAGTAAGATTGGTAGCGGCTGTAGCGGTCAGCATATTAGACATTTCGCAGATAGCACTCTGAGCCATCTCATCTAAAGCAGCTACCGGCATTCCCATCATCATGGTGGAAGCAATATGCTTTGCCGTTTCCTCACTCATATTATATACTACATTGCCTCTGAGCTGTCTTGTAAAACCAACCATGATTGTAACACCAAGACTGTCTACAACGATAGACTTCAATCCCATGCCCTTTCTGGAAGGAGTAGGAAAGCCCATCATCGGCAGTACAGAAGTAAATGCATCGATAAATGGATTTACCAATTTTGCGTCCATAGCCATACTTAAACTCCCCTCGAGAAACCTACACTCATGCAGATATCACCTATTTTTGTTGATGCCTTGATATTGAATGATACCAGTTCTGGATTTGCCAAACGTATATCCGTACCGCTGATCGTACCAGGTGGGGTAAGACGCATTTCACGTTCCTTGAAAATATCATTTACCTTAGATACGCCACGGCCTGCAATAATATTTCCTGACTCCTCAATAGAAGCCTCGGCTTCTTCCTCTGTGGCATCTGAATCTTCACCGGACAGCTGTAACAGCGTCTTGGCAAATTTCATCATGGTGTCATGGCTCATATAAAAAGCCACTCTGCCCTTTGGCGCACCAGTAAGTCCGATAATTACCACTACACCGTTTACATTCAGCATGGACTTTTCATCCTGCTCAATTTCTATGGTACTGCGCAAGCCCAGCATCTGAGCCAGACCATCCTGCAGTGACTTAGCAAAGGTTTTTACATAAGATTCACGATAAATTGCCAGTGTACCAATATTCTCCTGACAAAGCATCATCATTGTCTCAATAAGGTCATTAGTATTGACTGGCTTCTGCAAGAAGGAGCTGATACCTGCCAAACGTCCCTGCATTATGAGCTTTGCATCCTTCATGGCACTAATCATTACAATTTTACAACGTGGATCCATTGCATGTATGCGCCTGCTGACTTCGATACCATCGGCATCTGGAAGATTCATATCCATAGTCACTACATCTGGCTTTACTTTGGCATAAAGCTCAATCGCCTCTGCACCATTTTCAGCCAGTGCGCATACCTCAAAATTTGTCTTAGCCAGCATTGACTTGATCATCATACGGCTTATCCTGGAATCGTCAACTATCATTACTTTGACTTTCTCCACAAACGCTCACCTGCTTTTCTATAAATTATCACAATTGAACTCTTGTACGAAATCATCTTAGGTATAGCTTAAAAAAGTCCATAGTATACCCATGTACATATACTATTCGACACAAATTCCTAAAAACCTTTTTATTTTGAAAAAATATATGAAATTCCTTTGATTTTCCTATGATTTTCCTAAAAAATATTTTTTCATGGATAAATCATCTAAAATGTGGTATAATAGTACTAATCTTTAAGGAGTGGAACTAAATTATGAAACTTATATCTATCGTTGTACCTGTTTACAATGAAGAGGACAACATACGTCATTTTTATGAAGCAATACGTGAGGTTATGGAAAAAACCATATATGATTTTGAACTGGTTTTTGTCGATGATGGTTCCAAGGATACCAGCCGCCCCATACTTATAGAATTAGAAAATGAGGATTCCAGAGTACAGCCTATTTTCCTCGCTAGAAACTATGGTCATCAGGCAGCCCTTACCTGTGGACTTGACCATGCTGATGGTGATGCTGTAATCATGATGGACGGCGACATGCAGCATCCGCCTGAGCTGATACCTGTCCTCTTACGTCATTGGGAAGATGGCTACGAGGTAGTACAGACCATCCGCAAGACTACCGAAGGTGTTTCCTTCTTAAAAAAAGCAACCTCCGCTATGTACTACAAGGTACTCAACGGCCTGAGTCAAGTACACATTCAGGAAGGCGGTTCAGATTTCCGCTTAATGGACAGAAGAGTGGTTTTGGCTTTTCGCCAGTATCGTGAACATGCCCGCTTCATACGTGGCATGATAGGCTCTATGGGCTACAAGCAGATACAGGTTGACTTTGTTGCACCACCAAGATTTGCCGGAGTATCCAAGTTTTCTCCTAAAAAAATGCTCCATTTCGCAATTGATGGCATATTAGCTTACTCCACCCTGCCCCTGCGTTTTGGTTTATATTTAGGTGCTGTATGCGCTATGCTGAGCCTTATACTTTTCTTCACTGTAATATTAGATAAATTCGTATATGACGATGCTGTACCAGGCTGGGCTACCATGACAAGCTGTATGCTTTTCTTTGGTGGAATGCAGCTCATGGTCTTAGGTGTAATAGGTGAATACATCGGCAGAATTATGGAAGAAGTAAAGAACAGACCGCTTTACCTTATTGGCAAGGATAAGCCTAAGGATGTACAAAAAAAGAATTGAATCAGGAATAAAGCATAAAAATACCACAGTCTGTTGCGATAAACAATAGTCTGTGGTATAATTTTTATGGTGTACAAATAGTATGCCGGGTGCATGATTAAGTTAGTTCCTCCCTTTGGGGAGGTGATAGCATGAGTGTTTATGAAACGTTGTCTTTAATGATATCTTTCGGCATGCTCGTTGCTACCATTATCTTAGTATGTAAGAAGTAATTTTTGCAAAATAGATGAGACCGACTTTCGCAGAGCCGGTCTCAAAGAATAACGATTAGCATTCGGAGGGGCTGACAAGCGGAATCATGCACCCTCTTTTTATTTCCATTATCTTGGTAAGAAAATTCTATCACATTATTGCAAAAAAGTCAACATCACAAGCCAAATAAAAGAGGACCCGTATGAGCGTTGGGGTCCTCGTTTTACGTGTATTATATTTAGGAGAGTTTTGCTTCGGAACAAAGCCTGAATATAATATACACTATTTGAGAATAATTGTCAATACCTTTTGAGAAATATTTTCAATTAATTTTATTTCAATGATTAATCCCTTGCATTCTTTACTGCATCGAAAACATCAGTAATTTCCTTGCCTGGCTCCTTATCCATCAGACTTACTACATAGATAGCAATCAGTGAGAACAGGAAACCAGGAATAATCTCATACAGACCAAAGAGTGCCAGCTGCTTCCATACCAGAACAGTTACACCGCCTACGATAACGCCGGCAATAGCACCATTTCTTGTGGTACGTCTCCAGAAAAGAGACATCAGCACGATAGGACCGAAGGAAGCCGCAAAGCCAGCCCAGGCATAAGCTACAATTTCCAGAATGAAGCTGTCAGGGTCCATCGCTAAGATAATAGCCATTGCTGCAATAACAAGAACTGCAGTACGGCTTACCCAAATTAAGTTTTCCTGACTTGCTTCCTTATTGAAAATAGTACGGTAGAAATCCTGTGCAAAGGCAGAAGCCGCTACCAAAAGCTGAGAGGAAGCGGTACTCATAATAGCCGCCAAAACAGCAGAAAGAATCAGACCGCCCATGAAAGGTGAGAACAGGTCATGAGTCATTACCAAAAGAACCTTCTCCACATCAGGACCAGCTAAAGGCTCAGTCAGATAAACCTTACCTACCATACCAACCAATACAGCAGCTGCCATGGACAGGCAGTACCAGATAATAGCAATATACTTTGAACGGCGCAATTCATTAGCAGAATCAATTGCCATGAAGCGCACCAAGATATGAGGCTGACCGAAGTAACCTAAGCCCCATGCCATAAGAGAAATAAAGGCAACAAACTCCATGCTTGAACCATCAGGATTGGTAAAAGGACTGAAGAAAGTAGGATTAGTCAGCTCAATAGCAGTAAATGTCTCAGGAACACCACCCATAGCAATTACAGCAATAGCAGGAACCATAATAATAGCAAAGAACATCATGATACCCTGAATAAAATCAGTCCAGCAAACTGCCATAAAACCGCCGGTAAGAGTATAGAATACTACTACGAATGCACCTAGAAGCACTGCGGCAGAATAATCAAAGCCAAAAAGACTGCTAAAGAGCTTGCCACCGCTGACAAAACCAGAGCTTGTATAAATGACAAAGAAAATAATGATAAAAATTGCAGGTATAATTCTTAAAAGATTGCTCTTATCCTGATAGCGGTTTACAAGGAAATCAGGCAGGGTCAATGAATTATTTGCCATCTCAGTGTATTTTCTGAGTGGCTTTGCTACGAAATGCCAGTTTGCCCAAGTACCAAGACCAAGACCAACAGCAATCCAGCCAGAGCAGATACCGCTTAAATAAGCCGCACCAGGCACACCCATCATCATCCAGCCACTCATATCAGAAGCTTCTGCACTGAGAGCTGTTACCCATGCACCTAATTTACGATTGCCTAAGATATATCCATCCATATCCTTAGTCTTACGGTAATAGTAAAGACCAATGGACATCATAATGACAAGGTAGATAGCAAACGCTGTAACTACCATAATATTGTCAGAATTCATGTGTTTTCCGTTACTGAAAACTTATAAAAAGCTATTGCTTTTAAGTTTCATTCCTTATTCAT
>CALZDE010000052.1 GCA_945637225.1 uncultured Selenomonadaceae bacterium | reverse complement strand
TACCATAACGGCAATTAACCGCCTGTAATGGAACTACTGCAATCTTCTTCGTATGAGTAGCCGCAAAAGCCATAGAAGTGCACATCACTAAAAGTAATGTCACTAAAGACACCATCTGAAAAATCTTCTTCACGAAAACTCCCCCTTCATGATTAATTTAAATATTTCACCACTGCCTGCATAATTCAGGCACATCAACAGCCGTTCAAAAGCTTGGTCTCAGAAAAGTCCCTGCCCCAGCGTTTAATGGTACTAAGTCCACGATAAATGGTACTTAAATCCACTTCATCCTCACTGGCTTCCATGTACTTCTCCAATTTCCGCTTCACTCTCTGCAAAGCATTATCAATGGATTTTACATGACGGTTGAGATCAACAGCTATCTCCTGATAGGATTTGCCGTCTAAATAAGACATCAGCACCTTCCATTCAAGGTCGCTTAAAATCTCTTCCATCTTAGCCTCGATATCAATGTACTCCTCCTGACTGATCACCAGCTCCTCAGGGTCACTCACCTGACCGCCTGGCAGAACATCCAAAAGTGTACGGTCTGATTCTTCATCATAAATAGGCTTATTAATGGAAATATAGGAATTTAATGGTATATGCTTCTGACGGGTTGCCGTCTTAATAGCTGTGATAATCTGCCTTGTTACGCAAAGCTCAGCAAATGCCCGGAAGGAGGACAGCTTGTCATTGCGGAAATCCCTGATCGCCTTGTAAAGACCAATCATACCTTCTTGGACAATATCCTCACTGTCAGCACCAATCAGAAAGTATGTACGGGTCTTCGCACGCACGAAGGGACGGTATTTATTTATGAGATAATCAAGGGCCTGGTTATCACAATTTGTCTTGATTTCGAGAATGATATCCTCGTCTGTCAACTGATCAAAAGTTTCGTTGACTTCTTCACTAAGCAAAATATTACTTTCCATCCGGCTGCTCCTTCTTTTCTATATGTATGCAGGTAGCTTGCCTGTCCGGCAGGATTGTGTGATTTTTAAACGGTCACACTGTAAAATTATACCCTGTTAAGGGGCATTGAGTCAAGTATTTTATAATAAAAATTTCTGCTTTTTAATTATTTTTTCTTCTCTGATGCATGGCCTCATACATGAGAATCGAAGCTGCTACAGAAGCATTCAGTGAATTGATTTTTCCCACCATTGGCAGGCTGACTACAAAATCACACTGCTCCTTTACCAGTCTTCCTACGCCCTGTCCCTCACTGCCTACGATGAGAAGCAGTGGGCCTGTAAGGTCAGAATCATGGTAATCCTTGCCATCCATATCAGCAGCCGCCACCCAAAGACCTTCATTCTTCAAGGCCTTGATTGTCTGCACAATATTGCCGATACGGGCTACCGGTACGTATTCCACCGCCCCGGCTGAAGTCTTGGCAACGGTAGCAGAAAGTGGACAGCTTCTTCTCTTAGGTATAAGCACGCCATGAACACCAGCGGCATCAGCGGTACGAAGAATTGCTCCCAGATTGTGCGGATCCTCCAGCTCATCTAACAGAAGAATAAATGGCGGTTCATTTTTATCCTTAGCCACCTGAAGAATATCCTCTAATTCCACATATTCCACAGGAGCTACCTGAGCTAACACGCCCTGATGACGAATACCGCGGGCAATACTCTCAATCTTGGTACGCTCCACAAACTGCACAGGAATACCCTTGTCCTTGGCAATTGCCACCATTTCACGTACAGAGCCTTCATTACTGCCGTTAGCAATCATCAGGCGGTTGATACGGCTGCTTCCCTTCAAGGCTTCCATAACGGCATTACGGCCGGCAAGCATATCCTCAGGGAGCTGTGGCACGTCCTGTGGCGCATTATTATGCTTCTTTTCCTGAACCTGCTCACCAGTACGGCGGTCGCGGTTTTCCCTGCGCTTATTAGCCATAAATTCAAGCTTGGCACCCTTGTGCTCATTAAGAGCCGCTTTTCTCTTGTCCTTCTTTTTTCTATCGTCCATTCGCTTCACCTCACAATTAACCTTACTTTACACGCATTTTTATCATTTCACTGAATTTGCCACAGGTCATGGCACCTTCTGGACAATGGCCAGTAGCTACACAGGAAGCACCAGCATTTTTAAAGAGCAATGGTGCCACTTCTTTTGCCTGCTCTAACATCTTATATGCCAGCTCGCGGATTTCCCACTGAGCGCGATTACAGCAACGAAGATTAAAAAAGTGCATGAGACTGCGGGCATTCATAGTAACTACGATTTTTGTCTCCGTAGCATTCGCCAGTACATAACGGGCATCCTCCTTTGGCACACCCATTTCGCTCAAATCATCATACGCCTTGCGGATATCGTTCATAAGAGCCTCAAAACGAGCCTTTGCTTCTGGCTTGTCTGCAATAGTAGGCGGTAAAATATATTCAAAATCATGCTCCGCCACATAACGCTGTGACTGCTGGCTGTAGGAAGCAAGTCTATGACGTACCAGCTGATGTGTCAGCACTCTTGACACACCCTCGATACCAAAGGTAAATGAAACATGCTCCATGGTAGAAGCGTGTCCCATCTGTACAATTTTGGCAACTAACTTCTCTACCTGCTCATCAGTCATCTTCTCCGCCAATTCCTCCGCACCTGATGCTGAGTAACACAGACGTGCCGCCATAGCTACCACACGCTCTGGATTTGGCGTATGCTCTAACAAAGTTACTTTTATCATTATTCAGCGTATCCTCTCTTTTAAATAATCATATCCTCTTTCAATTCAGCTAAGAGACGCTTCCAATATTTTTTACAATACTTCTTTCCAAAATAATCTACATATCCCACTAAAGGAATCAATGTTCTGATTCCAATGTTGTCTATAATACGAAGTGATACATCATATTCATCGTCTGAATTCCGCTGTACTAAAAAATTGCAACATTCAACTCCTGTAACGATAACCACCTCATTTACAAATTCTGTATAAAATCGTTCCAATATTGTATTTTTATACACTGTAAACTCGAGTTCTGTCCACTTTTTTTCCTTTCTTATATTTTCAAAGAATTTATCAATTGGTTGGCTTAATTTTCCATTATAATCCATAATATATTCAAAAACATAACCAATACCTTTATTAGTATTTACAGTACCATAATACCGGGTTAATATTTTAGATGTTTTTCCACGCCTATCACGAATATTTCTATAATTAATCTCTCTGTCTATATCTAGAGTTTTATCAGTAATTAGCACCTTTATACAACGTTTTTCATCTCGTGGATCACGATATGCCGCCTTAGATGCCCCTTTACCTATAAACATACTATCATCTAAATTAACTAAATCCATAACCTATCACCTACTACTAATCTCATTCATCATAGCCTTGGAAATTACCTGAAAGGAAGCCTCTGCAATCTCATACAGGCGGTCATTTTTCTCCTGCAAATAAAGACTTCCTAAAAGTGCCTCAAATCCCGTACTGGAATGATACTGAGCTACAGTAGCACTTCTTGGTGCATGGCTCTTGGCATTTCTTCCCCGCTTGTAAATAGCCTTTTCTTCCTCTGTCAGCATAGGTTCAATAGCTCTGTATGCCTTGTCCTGCCACACAGCGGAAACTATCTGTGCACTGAACTGATTTAATACCTGCACCTTGTTCTGCTCATAGGAAAGAATCCTTCCTCTGATAAAAAGATGGAAATATGCATCACCTATATATGCCAGCACCAATGGATTCAGTGTCTTTGGGTCTATCTTATCGTAACGCTGAAGTACACCGCCACTGCCATCTGGCACAAACATCATATCGACTAACTTTTTCAGATGTTCAAATGTCATATCAGCCTCACGCTCTATGCCACTTAGTACCAGCAGCAGAGTCCTCTAAAATTATTCCCTGCTCCTTCAGGCTGTTGCGGATTTCGTCTGCCCTTGCCCAGTTCTTAGACTTGCGGGCCTCCAGACGTTCCTGAATAAGTGCTTCGATAGCTTCAGCAGACAAGCCATCCTCTGCATTTTCTTCTGCTGGCATTTCCAAAGAGCCTTCAAAAATACCAATTACGCCAGCAATACCTGCATACACATCATAGAGACGGCCAAAGCTTTCCGCATCGTAAGCGGCACCCTCATTCTGTACCTTATTGTAATAAATATTGATGTCCTTAGCCAAAGTAAAGAGATAACCGATAGCCAGAGCGGTGTTGAAGTCATCATCCATAGCTTCATAGAAATCCTTCTCTGCCTTGTCTGCCAGCTCAACTAATTCAGCAAAGGCACCATCCTTGCTTTCCAGCTTCTTATCTGTGTACTTCTCAATCAGTTCCTGAGCATTGTCCCATGCCTTTCTGAGTCTCAAAAGACCTGCCTGAGCTTCCTTAATGCGGTCACGGTCAAAATCCAATGGGCTTCTGTAATGAGTTCTCAAAATAAAGAAACGTACTACCTCACCTGGATATTCCTTCAAAATATCTGGAACGGTAAAGAAGTTATTTAATGACTTACTCATTTTCTCGCCATCAATGGTAATAAAGCCATTATGGAGCCAGTACTGAGCAAAGCTGTTATAATTTTCGTTGCAGCACTGAGACTGTGCAATTTCATTTTCATGATGTGGGAAGATAAGGTCACTGCCACCGCCATGGAAATCAAAAGTCTCACCGAGATACTTCAGTGACATGGTAGAGCACTCGATATGCCAGCCAGGACGACCCTTGCCCCAAGGACTCTCCCAATATGGTTCACCAGGCTTTGCTGACTTCCACAGGGCGAAATCCATAGGATTTTTCTTGCGGGTATCTACCTCAACACGGGCACCAGCCATCATATCCTCTAATTTTCTGCCACTTAATTTACCATATTCAGAGAATTTCTCTACACTGAAATAAACATCGCCATCAATTTCATAGCCATAGCCGTTATCAATAAGCTTCTGCACCATAGCGATAATTTCTGGGATATGCTCCGTTACCTTTGGATAAATATCTGCTCTCTGAACATTTAAAGCGTCCATAGACTCAAAATAACCCTTGATGTAGCGGTCAGTGATGACATTCCACTCTACACCCTCAGTATTAGCCGCCTTGATAATCTTGTCGTCCATATCAGTAAAGTTCTGAACGTGCTTTACCTCATAGCCACGCTTGCGGAGATAACGCTTAATTACGTCCCAGGTTACAAAAGGACGGGCATTGCCGATATGAGGATAGTTGTATGGAGTAACACCGCAGACATACATGCCTACCTTGCCTTCAACTAATGGCTTAAACTCTACCTTTTCTCTTTTTAATGTATTATATACCTTTAACATGGAAAAACTCCTCTATTTTTATTTATCGTTTTCTAAGCATGCCACTGCATAAGAAGAAATACCAAGCTCCTGACCTGTAAAGCCTAATTTTTCCTCTGTCGTAGCCTTCACATTTACCTGGTCCACATCTACACCTAATACCCTTGCAATATTTGCCCGCATGGTATCAATATGAGGTGCCATCTTTGGCTTCTGTGCTACAATTGTCGCATCTACGTTATTGATACGATACCCCTTTTCCTTAACCAGCTTAGCACAATGCTCCAGTAATTTCAGACTGTCTGCACCCTTAAACTGAGGATCGGTATCAGGAAAATGCTTGCCTATATCTCCAAGAGCCGCCGCCCCTAAAACTGCATCAGAAATGGCATGCAAAAGCACATCCGCATCAGAATGCCCCAAAAGCCCCAAGGTATGAGGAATTTCCACACCGCCTATAATCAGCTTTCTGCCTTCAACCAGCTTATGAACATCATAGCCCTGTCCTACTCTTATCATATTTTCACCTATTCCACTCTTTTATTAAAAAATTTATCCTTCAAAACATTCGCCATGCCGACAATATCGTTCATTTTCTCCTGCACAGTATTTATTGCCCTGCCTGCCATGTCTGAACGGAGAAATGCCTCTGCAATGACGATATCCTCTGGCGTGGTAATCTTGATATTTTTGTAATCACTCATGACAATCTGCACTGGTTCACCCATACGCTCTACCAGGCTTGCTTCATCGGTGCCGAGAAAATCCTCTCTTGCCGCTAATTCATGAGCCTTCATCAAAGTATTTAAGCGGAATCCCTGTGGTGTCTGTACCTCCCAAAGAAACCGTCTGTCTGGAGTAGACTGCACCATGGCATTATCATCACAGACCTTGATAGTATTTTTTGCAGGAACACCAGCTACTGCACCGCCAACCTTTTTCGCCGCTTCAATAGTCGCCAGAATAGTTTCCTCCGAAACAAGAGGCCTAGCCGCATCATGCACCAGCACCACCTCTGTCTCAGGGTCTACTGCCGCCAGTCCATTACGTACAGAATATTGACGCTCAGAACCGCCTGCCACCACCTTATAAGGCTTAAGGCCTGGCACCCTGCCAATAATTCCCTTAATAAAATCCACTTCATCACGGCCGACAACCACTATCAGTTTATCTATGGCATCACAACCGGAAAATTTCAAAAGGGTACGAATGAATATAGGCATACCAGCCAATTCCATAAAGACCTTATTCATGCCAGCCTGCATTCTCTTTCCCTGACCTGCCGCTGGAAAAATCGCCGTTACCAAGAAACCGCCCCCTCTCAATCATAATTCTTTCATAAGATATAGTATAACAAAACAGCCTAAAAATTTCAATACTGCTTACTGAACAAAAAAATCCTGCCAGCATACACCAGCAGAATTTTCTTTAACTTTCATTTCTTTTAACACTCATGCAACACTGACTATCGGCTTTGCAAAAATCATTCTGCCAGCCGCAGTCTGTAAGGCAGAAGTAACTTCTACCTGAATGGCTTCATTCATAAAACGTCTGCCATTCTCTACCACAATCATAGTGCCATCATCAAGGTATGCTACACCCTGATTATGCTCCTTACCTTCCTTTACTACTGTTACATGCATAGTCTCACCAGGAATTACTACCGGCTTTACAGCATTGGAAAGCTCGTTGATGTTAAGGACCGGAACTCCCCTAAGTTCAGAAACCTTATTGAGATTGAAGTCATTTGTAATGATCTTCGCTCCCTTAAGCTGTCCCATGCGGACTAATTTGGAATCTACCTCTGTAATGTCGTCATAGTCCTCGTTGATGATTTCTATCAGCATGCCATACTCAGTACGGAGACGCTGTAAAACATCAAGACCACGGCGGCCACGCACCCTCTTCAATGCATCAGCGGAATCCGCAATATGCTGCAGTTCCTCCAACACAAATACAGGTATCAGAAGCTTGCCTTCAATAAATCCTGTACGGCAAATGTCCGCAATACGTCCATCAATGATAACACTGGTATCAAGAAGCTTTAAGGAAACATTATTTACAGTATTTTCTGCTACTGCTTCCTTCTCCTTCTCTGCCTTGTTATCACTTTCCTTTTTGTCAGAATCATGGTTCTCATGCTTTGACTTGGATTCCTTGATCCACTTTGGCACAGCACGTATTAAATCAGCGATTTCCTTCTGCTTTTTTACAACTATATGAATGCCTAAATAACCAAACACTATGCTAAAAATTACCGGTATATAGCTTCCTACTACTGGTATATTAGCAAAGGCTACTCCTATTAAATTTGCAATTATAAGACCAATTGCCAGTCCCACTACTCCTGCAACTACGTCAGAAAATGGCATTTTATTAATCTGCTTTTCTACCCAAAGTGAAAATCTTCTCAGGGTAGCTGTTAAAAATGGTGAAGAAAAATAACCTATCAATCCACCTGCAATTACGCCGATAAGAACACTGAGCGCATCTGCCAATGGAATCTGAAAAGGTTCAGAAGTAGAGCTTCCCATCTCAAAGGATAAAAACTCCGCTATTAATGGACTAGCTAAATGCATCAGACCGCCGCCAACAATTGCCATAAAAGCCACTACAAAAAATCGTAGCACTTTATCCAGCAACACTCTCACCTCCTTTCAAAATTATTCTATTATCATCAAACAGATTAGAAGCTGTTACCCTTCAACTGTTCCATAATCCAATTTTCAACCTCTACGGCTGTCATATCACAGGCAAAAACGAGTTCACTGATAATTATCTGCTTTGCCTGCTCCAAAAGTCTTCTTTCACCACTTGAGATACGCCTTCTTCTGTCCTGCAATATCAGATTGCGTGCTACAGCTGCGACCTCCAGAATATCGCCTGTTTTCAGCTGGTCAAGATTTGCATGAAACCTCTTATTCCAGCTTCCCTGAGTCTTGACAGGCTTTTCCTTCAAAACTTCCTTTACCTTTTCCACCTGCTGGGGGGAACTAATCTCCCTTAAGCCAATGTTCTCGACATTATCAACGGGAATCATCACTGTCATATTGCCCATAGGCAGCTTCAAAACGTAGTAAAGCTTTTCCTCTCCCATGATCTCACGGGTTTCCATACTTTCTATCACGCCTGCACCATGCATAGGATAAACGACCTTATCACCAATCTGCAACAAAAACCCCACCCCCAAAAAACAATATTAACTTGTCTATTTATGTATTATACCACAAATTTCTGAAAAAATAAAGAAAACCCTTGCCTACTGTTCTCTTGGCATAGCTGCCTTCAATGCATCCGTAAGGCTGGCAACACCATAAAGCTTTACTCCCAAAGCCTTTGTATCAAGTGATGTGAGCTGACGAAGATTTTTCAGAGGCAGCACTATATTATTAAATCCAAGGCGTGCGGCCTCCCTTATTCTTCCCTCTGCCTGACTTACAGCCCTTACCTCGCCTGATAGCCCCACCTCGCCAAACACAACTGTCTGAGGACGAAGCTGACGGCCTGCAAAGCTCGATGCCATCGCTACACAAATACCCAAATCACTGGCCGGCTCATCAATGCGTATACCGCCTGCGACCTTCACATACACATCACAGGCACCCATGGAAAGATGTACTCTCTTTTCCAGTACTGCCAATAAAAGCTGTAACCGCTTAATATCCACAGAATCAGAGGTACGGTGCGGTGGTACGTATGGCGTCTGCGCCACTAATGCCTGAATTTCCACCAAAAGAGGTCTTGTTCCCTCTACGGTAGGCACTATGATACTTCCTTCTTCCTCAGTACGCTCAGAAAGAAACAGCTTGGAAGCATCAGGTACATCCACAAGTCCAATATCACGCATTTCAAACAGGCCTATTTCATTGGTACTGCCAAAGCGGTTCTTTACCGCCCTCAATATACGGTACTCAGAATTATTACCGCCTTCAAAATAAAGCACTGTATCGACTATATGTTCAAGTACCCTTGGACCAGCCAAAGTGCCGTCTTTAGTAACATGGCCGACAATAAAGGCCGCAATGCCATTTGTCTTGGCTACCCTGAGAATTTCCACTGCACATTCCCTGACCTGGCTCACACTGCCCGGTGCGCTCTGCACATCGGGGCGGAAAATAGTCTGTATGGAGTCTATTACGAGAATCTCAGGCTTAATTTCCTCGATATGCTTCTCGATGGTTTCAAGATTTGTCTCGCTTACCACCATAAGGCCATCTGCTACTGCTTCTAAACGGTCTGCCCTCATGCGTACCTGACGAATGCTTTCCTCACCGGTAACATACAGAACCCTGCGGCCATTATTAGCTTCATTGGCGCATACCTTCAGTGTAAGGCTTGACTTGCCAATGCCTGGGTCGCCTACGATAAGCACCATAGAGCCGGGAATAATGCCACCACCTAAAACCCTGTCCAGCTCGCTGGAACCAGTATTAAGACGAGGTAAATCCTCCAATGCTACATCAGAAATAGAGCATGGCTTACTTGAATCAGAAAGTCCAAGGCTGAGTCCCTGCTGACGTGAATCCGCTTCCTTTTTGACAATTTCCTCTGCCATGGTATTCCATTGACCGCACCCAGGACACCGCCCCATCCACTTCGGAGAATCGTAGCCACACTGCTGACAGACATACATCGTTTTATTTTTCTTACCTGCCATAACCGCTCCTATGCAAAATGAATAAGTGTCACAAAAATCGTTTTCAGCATATTAACACGCTTCTCAGGCTCCATATCATCATAAGCACAGCGGACCGTCTGAAGAATTATCGCTCCTTCACGTGTAGATATAAGCTTACTCTGAATGAGATAGCGAATCATGGACTGAATTTCATCATATTCCGTATTTTCATCTATAGCGTCCAGCATATCCTGATATATAACATCCTTCATAGGCACACGGACAATGCGGATAAAACCGCCAAGGCCACGGCGTGACTCTACAGTAAAACCCTTGTCATGCGTAAAACGTGTATTTAATACATAGCTTATCTGGGATGGCGCACAGGAAATTTCTCCGGCAATATCGTTACGGCGCAATTCTACCTGATTATTCTGCTGTTCTGCCATTCTCCGCAATATATATTCCTCTATCAAATCTGCAATATTACTGCTCATAAAGTTTTCACCCCTATATTTCAAAATCACTATCTTAATTATATTCGACTTTTTGACATTTTGCAAGTCTTTTTTGAAATCCGCTTTTGAGAAATAAAAAACTGTGACAGAATTGCTTCCATCACAGCTGAATATCTTTATAACGCCCTCAATCATGAAAATGCAACAAGCATTTTCTTCCTATGACAGC
>CALZDE010000051.1 GCA_945637225.1 uncultured Selenomonadaceae bacterium | reverse complement strand
TCAAAAAAATTCTTGCAAAATCCGAATTTATGTGGTAGAATAGATGTCAATGGAATATTTTAATGCGTTGAAGGGGAAGAGTAAGCATTTTGAAGCCTGCAGAGAGCTGTCGGTTGGTGTGAGACAGTGGTGGAGGTATGCTGAACTGGCCTCGGAGCAGCGAGCTGAAAGTGTGTGTTCGAGTAGGCAGTGCCGGCAGCTGACCGTTATATCAGCGGGGTGTGACTGCACCCGTTAAGAGTGCATTATCTGCGAGGATAGTGCAAAATTGAGTGGTACCGCGTAATTTACCTGCGTCTCATGTTTGGGGCGCAGTTTTTTTGTATTTAAGTAAAATTTATTGATATTGATAAGGAGAGAACTATTATGTCATCTATGCCAAATTGCAAAAAATATAGCAAGGGTTACTTCATGCCACCTACCATTGATATGTCATGGGCATACAAGGAGCACCCTGAGAAGGCTCCAAAGTGGTGTTCTGTTGACCTTCGTGATGGTAATCAGGCACTCATTATTCCTATGAGCCTTGATGAAAAGATTGAGTTTTTCAAAATGCTCGTTCAGGTTGGCTTCAAGGAGATTGAGGTTGGTTTCCCAGCTGCTTCTGAGACTGAGTATACCTTCCTCCGCCGTCTTGTAGATGAAAACCTCATTCCTGATGATGTTACTGTACAGGTACTTACTCAGGCTCGTGAGCATATCATCAAGAAGACCTTTGAGGCTCTTGAAGGTGTAAAGAACGCTATTGTTCATGTGTATAATTCTACCTCACTGGCACAGCGTGAGCAGGTTTTCCGCAAGTCAAAGGAAGAAATTAAGCAGATTGCCATTGATGGTGCAAAGCTCTTAAAGCAGCTCACTGAGGAAGCTGGCGCAAATTACCGTTTCGAATATTCTCCTGAGAGCTTTACTGGTACTGAGCCTGAGTATGCTCTTGAGGTATGCAACGCTGTTCTTGATGTATGGCAGCCAACCCCAGACCATAAGGCTATCATTAATATTCCTGTAACTGTTGAGATGTCCATGCCTCATGTTTATGCTATGCAGGTTGCATATATTTCTCAGAATTTAAAGTATCGTGATGCAGTGGAGCTTTCCCTCCATCCACATAATGACCGTGGCTGTGGCGTAGCTGATACTGAAATGGGCCTTTTAGCTGGTGCTGACCGCGTAGAGGGTACTCTCTTTGGTAATGGCGAGCGTACTGGTAACGTAGATATTATCACTGTTGCTATGAATATGTATGTACTTGGTGTTGACCCTGAGCTTGATTTCACCAATATGCCTGAGCTGGTTGACCTTTATGAAAAGGTTACCCGCATGAGAGTGCATGACCGTCAGCCTTATGCTGGTTCTCTGGTATTTGCGGCATTCTCCGGTTCTCATCAGGATGCTATTGCCAAGGGCATGAAGTGGCGTGAGGAGAAGGACCCAGAGCACTGGACCTGCCCATATCTCCCAATTGACCCACATGATGTTGGCCGTGAGTATGATGGTGACGTTATCCGTATCAACAGTCAGTCCGGCAAGGGCGGTGTTGCTTATGTTATGGAGCAGAAATATGGTATCTCCATGCCTAAGAAAATGCGTGAGGACTTCGGCTATTGCGTCAAGGATGTTTCCGACCACAAGCACAAGGAGCTTATGGCTGACGAAATCTATCAGATTTTCCATGATAACTATGTAAATTATTCTGTTCCTTACCGTCTGGTTGACTTTAATTTGAAGAAGAATATTGATGGTACCCGCTCTGGTGAGATTGAGCTGGAAATCAATGGCAAGCATGTAAGCTACTCCGCTAAGGGTAACGGCCGTCTTGATGCTGTAAGCAATGCAATTCAGCAGAATACCGATATCAGCTATACCAACCTGACTTATAGCGAGCATGCTTTGGAAATCGGTTCTACATCTACTGCTATGGCCTACATCAGTATCACTGGTGAGGATGGCAAGGTAACCTGGGGTGCAGGCAAGGATACCGATATTATCACCGCTTCCGTACTGGCTCTCTTCAGTGCTATCAACCGTATGAAAGCAGGTAAGTAATAAATGAAGGCTGTTGTAACAAGAGTAAAAAGTGCAGCCGTTACGATAGAAGGAAAAATCAATGGTTCCATCGGGCAGGGCTTTTTAGTCCTGCTTGGTGTGGGGCCTGACGATAATGAGGAAGTATCTTCCCGCCTGGCAGATAAGATTTGTAACTGCCGGGTTTTTTCTGATGAAAACGGTAAAATGAATTTAAGTGTTGGTCAGGTAAATGGTGAATTTCTGGTGGTATCTCAGTTTACTCTTTACGCTGATTTAAAGAGCCGTCGTCCTGGTTTTAATAAAGCTGCTAAGCCTGACTTGGCAATTCCTCTCTATGAGCATTTCATGGACTGCCTCAGAAATAATGGTTTCAAGGTGGAGCATGGAGAATTTGGGGCGGATATGCAGGTGGAATCAGTAAATGATGGGCCTGTAACACTGCTGTTTGATACGGACAACCTGTAACAATAAAAAATTGTATGATATTTTGTAGAATTTTAGTACGATTTTTATTGACATTACAACAAAAAAAACGTAAAATAGAAAGGTATGGTTTACTAGAGGTAGGAATGTCAAACGTGACAATCTTAAAATACCGGCTATGGAATCCGACGAAAATAAAATTAAAATGGAAATTTAAAGGAAATGGAGGTGTATTATCATTATTGAGGCTATTATAGCAGTAATTGCCCTGGCAGCAGGTGCTGGTGTTGGCTATACAATGCGCAAGCAGACGGCAGAAAAGCTTATCGGTTCCGCGGAGGAAGAGGCGAAACGTATTGTAAAATCTGCAGAGGATGAAGGCGAAAACCGCAAGAAGGAAAAGGTTCTGGAAGCGAAGGAGGATGTTCATCGTCTGCGTCAGGATTTAGAGAAAGAAACCAAGGACCGCCGTAATGAGTTACAGCGTTCAGAGCGCCGTTTACAGTCTAAAGAAGAGAATTTGGACCGTAAGCTGGATTCATTGGAGAAGAAGGAAGAGCTCCTGTCTTCTAAGGAAGCTAAGCTGGATAAAACCCAGGCTGCAATTAACGAACTGCATGAGAAACAGAAAGTAGAGCTGGAGCGTATCTCCAACTTGACAACTGAAGAAGCAAAGACTATTCTCATGGCTGAAGTTGAAGATGAACTGAAGCATGAGAAGGCAATGATGATTAAAGACTATGAGCAGCAGACTAAGGAGGAAGCCGAAAAGAAGGCTCGCAATATCATTTCGCTGGCAATTCAGCGTTGTGCTGCTGATCATGTTGCAGAGACTACTGTATCTGTAGTTGCCCTGCCTAACGATGAAATGAAGGGCCGTATTATTGGTCGTGAAGGTCGCAACATTCGCGCACTGGAAACCATGACCGGTATCGAGCTTATTATTGATGATACCCCAGAGGCTGTAATTCTTTCCGGCTTTGACCCTGTTAGAAGGGAAATTGCCCGTATTGCTCTGGAGAAGCTGATTACTGATGGACGTATTCACCCTGCCCGCATTGAGGAAATGGTGGAGAAGGCACGCCGTGAAGTAGAGGTACGTATTAAGGAAGCCGGCGAACAGGCTACCTTTGATACTGGTGTTCATGGCCTGCATCCTGAGATGATTAAGCTGCTGGGCCGTTTGAAGTACCGTACCAGCTATGGCCAGAACGTACTGAACCATTCTGTTGAGGTATCACATCTGGCAGGCATGATGGCTGCTGAGCTGGGCGTTGATGTAATGCTGGCTAAGAGAGCTGGTTTACTGCATGATATTGGTAAGGCTGTTGACCACGAGGTTGAAGGCCCACACGTTACTATTGGTGCTGACCTTGCTAAGAAGTACCGTGAGTCCAAGGCTGTAATCAATGCAATTGCCGCTCACCATGGTGATGAGGAGCCTACTACTGTTGAGGCTGTTCTGGTAGCTGCGGCTGATGCTGTTTCCGCTGCCCGTCCTGGTGCCCGTCGTGAGAGTCTTGAGTCCTATCTGAAGCGTCTGAGCCGTCTCGAAGAGATTGCTGAGTCCTTTGCTGGCGTTGAGCATTGCTTCGCTATTCAGGCAGGCCGTGAGATTCGCGTAATGGTAAAGCCGGATAAGGTGGATGATGTGGCTGCTGTTGGCTTAGCACATGATATCGTTAAGAAGATTGAAGCTGAGCTTGAATATCCAGGCCAGATCAAAGCAACTATTATCAGAGAGACCCGCGTAGTAGCTTACGCAAAGTAAAATTAAAGATTACGAGGAGCGGTTCTACGAGTGAGAGCCGCTCTTATTTCATAACGACTAAGAGATGTCCCCCACTTCTATAAAGTCGGATTTGTTTTAGTGGATTAAAATGACATTTGACTGATGAATTAAAAATTAAGGAGTAGATTTAATGAAAATTCTATTGGTAGGAGATGTGATTGGCCGACCTGGCAGGCAGGCATTTTCCCGTTATACCCGTCAGCTGAAAAAAGAGCATGGCATAGATATGGTTATTGTCAACGGTGAAAATTCTGCTGGAGGCAAGGGTGTCAGCGAAACTTCTTTAGGCGAGCTTTACGGCGGTGGTGCTGATGTAGTCACTACTGGCAAC
Source organism: uncultured Selenomonadaceae bacterium (assembly GCA_945637225.1). Taxonomy (GTDB): domain Bacteria; phylum Bacillota; class Negativicutes; order Selenomonadales; family Selenomonadaceae; genus CAMCDL01. The sequence continues at coordinate 6,081 of CALZDE010000051.1, read as the reverse complement.
CATATATGGGACAACCGTGAGGTCTTTAATATTATCGACCGTGAGCCTTATCTTGTCCGTCCTGCCAATTATCCAGAGGGTGCTCCTGGCAAGGGCTGGTGTCTTTATCCTTTTAAGGCAAAGAACATAGCTGTTGTCAATATGTCAGGCCGCAGTTTCATGCCTGAGATGGACTGTCCATTCCAGAAGATTGAGGATATTTTAGCTGAAATTGGGGAGCAGGCAGATATTATCATTCTTGATTTTCATGCTGAGACTACCTCTGAAAAGATGGCTATGGGCTTTTACCTTGATGGCAGGGTTCAGATTGTGGTGGGTACTCATACACACATTCAGACCTCTGACGAAAGAATACTTCCTAACGGTACGGCCTATATCACTGATTTGGGCATGACTGGCCCATGGAATTCAATTCTGGGTGTAGATAAGGATATTATCATCAAGCGTTTTACCAGCTGTATGCCTGTACGTCATGAGATTGCCAAAGGACCTTGTGTCTACTGTGGCCTTTTAGTTGAAATTGATGATAAGACAAATGCGCCTGTGACTGTTGAGCGCATTATGATAAGGGAAGATTAAGCAAATATTCATTTGTCTTAAATGTACTTTTATTTTGTAAAAAGAAGGATTTTTTCATATCTACCTAGAATATATTAGGAAAAGATAAAACTTTGTAATGAGGTAACAGAAATGCCTAGTGATTTACATACCCATACAACCTGCTCTGATGGCGTTTTCTCACCTGAGGAGCTTTTGGAAGCGGCTAAGGCTGCCGGTTTGAGCTATATTGCCATTACTGACCATGATACGGTGGATGGTATCTGCCAGCTTTATGAGTCAGGGCTTTATCCTGCCAAGGGTATCAAGGTTATTCCCGGTATAGAATTTAGTGCTCACCATGAGGTAAGTCAGATTCATATATTAGGCTACAACATGGATATGTATAACAGAGAGCTTCAGGATAAGCTTAATGATGTAGTGGAGGGGCGTTGGACTCGTTTTTCTTCTATGATAAAAAAGCTTCAGGATTTGGGATATACCATTAAGGAAGCAGATGTTTTGAAAATAGCGGGAGACAGTACAGCTATCAGCCGTTCACATATCGCTCAGACTCTGGTGCGCATGGGGGTATTTTCCTCTGTGAAGGAAGCCTTTGATGTGGTTTTAGAGAAAGGCAGACCTGCTTATGTAGGTCATTATCGTATGTCTCCTACGGAAATTATAGATTTGATTAAGAGGTGTGGCGGTACTCCTGTTTTGGCTCATCCTAAGCTGGTGGGTGATGATGAGCTGGTGGAGGAAATGCTCCGCTCTGGTATTGAGGGAATTGAGGCGTATTATCCTCGCCATGATGAGGAAGACACGAAGCGTTATCTTGCTATGGCGGATAAATATCATTTGATGGTGACTGGTGGCTCAGATTTCCATGGCATAGCTACCCGTTTTCCAGAGAAGTTAGGAATTTTTACCATAGATGATAATTTGGCTTCCAGTTTATATAAAGAACCTGAAATTTGATTTGTTTTTGATTTGGCGGTGATGAAATGGATATTGATGTAATTGCATTAGTAGGTCCAAGCGGTACTGGTAAAAGTCATAAGGCACTCAGAGTTGCTCACAGCAATCAGGCAGATGCCATTATTGATGATGGCCTTCTGATAAAGGATGGCAAGATAATAGCAGGTACTTCAGCTAAGAAAGAAATGAATAAGGTACTGGCGGTTAAGAGGGCTATTTTCGTATTGCCAGGTCATGCCAAAGAGGTTCGGGAAGCTATTGAGGAATCCAAGCCTAAGCGTATTTTGATTTTGGGTACGTCTGAAAATATGACTCAGCGAATTGCCAAGGCACTGAAACTGCCAGAGATTTCAAAATATGTTTACATTGAGGATATTTCGAGCAAGGAAGAAATGGAAGAAGCTCGCTTTCATCGCCTGAAGGAAGGAAAGCACATCATACCGGTTCCAACAGTAGAATTACAGCCACATTTCTCTGGACATTTGGTAAATTCATTGAAATCCATGTTCGGAAATAAGCCAGTAGATACTACAAGGAGACGTGTGAGCGGGCGTTCTATTGTCCGTCCTGCCTTTAGCTATTACGGCAAGCTTCTGATTGATGACTGGGCTGTAAAGTCCATTGTACGTCACCTTCTCATGGATGATGAAAATGTAACAAAGGTTACAGAGGTGAAGCTCGACCATGTTTATGAGGGAAATCCTACGGACGGCTATGAGGATCAGGGTATTGAGGTTACGGCTTCTGTGGTTCTTTCCTACGGCAAGCATATTCCATCCTTGGTTCAGCAGTTACAGGTTCATGTCAAGGAGCACGTAGAGGATATGACAGGTATGCTGGTGCAGGGTGTCAATATTACTATTAAGGCACTTTTTGTCCAGCCAGGCAGAATGTAAACTGACTATCTACGTAAATTTCAAAGGTACGAGGCCAGGGGAAGCTGGTGTCTGCCTGTAAATAATTAATAGTGAAATCATACTCACCTATGGTAAATGGCTGACGGTATGCCTTGCTGTAGGTGAGTTTTTTGATGTCGTTTTTCATGTCCTGACGAAGAATATTAAGGGCAAATGGATAGGTAGAAGCAGGGTCAAGAACTGTATAGCGGTCATAGCCTAAAGAAGCCAGTCTTCCATTGACATCGCTGATACTTCCCTTCAGATAAAAATAATCCTCAAGGAAACGGTTAGTAAGATTTTTGATGTTGCTGTGAATAACAGGCAGAGGTTCAGCGGTATTTCTTAAGGCGAGCATGTAAATTTCGCCCTGTGCGATAGCTGTTCCCACGGAATTGCTGGAGGTGTTCCAGCCGGCATAGGCTATGAGAGAATTTACAGGAAGTTCATTTGCCAGCATTTGAGGAAGGAGTGTTTCATGATTGGCAAAATGCCAGCTTAAATCTACCAGTGCTACTCTTTTGCCGTCATGAAGATAATTTTCCAGCCGGGCCAGACTTTCCCTGACAGGTTTTTGCGGATTGTTTTTATCACCGCAGTGTACCATGAGGATAAAATCTGCTTCGTCTACATCGTTTGTTTCTACTGCATTGGAAAGGGCGAGTTTTTCCTGTATAACAGCTTCCTGATTTACTGCCATAAAAGGCATGACACGATTTTGTCCGCTTTCATCAGTGTAATCAATAAATATTTTTGGTGTATAATTATTTTTATTTAAAATATATTTTCCCAGTAAAGACAGTGCTACCTCATCTGCTCCATGCGTGAGAAAAACCTTGTCGGAGGAAATGTTATTTTGTGCTAAAAAGCATTCTAATTCCCTTAATTTTAAATTGGAAATACTGAAAGGCTCACCATCGTCCTGTCCGATAGTCAGCTGTGTAATAATTCCCTGTTTTGCCAAAAGGGAAAGTGCTTCATTTAATTTATTGGTAAAGGCAAATTTTTCATCGTAGGCTTTTAGGGCATCGGGAGAAATATCATCAGTGATATTCACCAACTGCTCCATCAGTAGAGGATTGGTTCCCTGTGAAGCTTTGTCCAAAAGCCTGGAATATGTCATGAGATTTTTGTTGTCATGATAACCTTCAAGGCTTGATGGCGGTGTCATGCGTGGCTGAATGCTAAAGACGTAAATGGGTTTAGCAGGATTGGCATTATGAAGGTCGGTAAAGAAGTTTACAATGCGCTTAAGGTCGTTATCTGTACCGGTAAGCTCTCTTGAAGAAATAAGACCGCCGTAGAGAAGCTGGTCAACAGAGATAATGGCTCCTGAGCACTGTGGCAGATTTTTAAAGGTCCATTCGGCTAATTTCTGAGTATTTCCGGGAGCAGTATAATAATCCAAATCCTCTAACGGAGGCAAAAGAATTTCAATTCCGGCAGTACGTGCATTATCAGCAACCAGCTTTTGGCATGGCGGACGGCTGTCCAGCGGTAATAAAAGAAGCCTTTCCTTCATGACGGGCATTTCCGTAACAGGTGTACCTGCTGGAGATGGATTTAGAAAAGGCAGAATAAAGAAAAATATGGATACAATGGAAAAGAGTAATAATATAGAACGTAACAAAATAACAGCTCCTATGATAGCATATAGTTATTTAGTGGTTTTTCTTGACTATTTATAAGAAAAATGTTAAAATTTCCCGAAAATACTATTTAATATTCACGCAAAATGTGATAGAATGTAGGTTGTGGTATTTCACAAGTCTGTCAGCTGATTTTTTATGAGGGAAAATCACGGTGACTGAAGGGGTGTTTTCATGAGAATTATAACAGGAAAAGCGAAGGGCTGTCAACTGAAAACTCCCAAGGGAATGAGTACCCGTCCTACTTCTGACAGAGTGAAGGAATCACTTTTCAGTATTTTGGGGAATGAAGTAGAGGATGTCAACGTACTTGATGTTTTTGCTGGTACGGGCGGTCTTGGCTTAGAGGCATTGAGCCGTGGAGCAAAATCAGCTGTGTTTGTGGATAAATCAACAGCCGATATCATTAAGGATAATCTTCGCCATTGTCATTTAGAGGAGCAGGGCGAGGTTATGAAGGGCGATGTCTTTACTGCTATGCAGAGACTGGCAGGCCAGGGCAGAAGCTTTGAACTTGTTTTCTGTGACCCTCCTTATCATTTGGGGCTTTGGCAGCGCACCATGACCTATTTAGCAAAATCCTCTTTGCTGAGTACGGGCGGTCTTTTGGTGGTTGAATGTGGCGGTGACGAGAATGAGGTATTGGATTTGCCTCAGTTCAAGCTTCTTAGAAATCAGAAATACGGACATACTACGCAGATAAATATTTATGAAATGGTGGCGATTGAATGAGACGTGCTATTTGTGCCGGAAGCTTTGACCCGGTGACTAAAGGACATATTGATATATTTCAGAGAGCTGCCGGCATGTTTGATGAGCTTTTGGTAGGAGTATTTAACAATATCCGCAAGAAGCCTTTTCTCACAGTAGATGAGCGTATTGAAGCACTTGAGGGTGCGACCAGTCACATTCCAAATCTGAAGGTAATTTCCTTTGATGGACTTCTGGCAGATTATATGATAAAAAATGATGTTCGGTACATCGTAAGAGGATTGCGTTCTATTACTGATTACGAGTATGAACAGGGCAGTGCCCAGATAATTAAGGCAACTCATTCAGAGTTTGATACGGTATTTTTGCTGTGCAACCCTGAATATTCATATATAAGTTCCTCGGTTGTGCGGGAGCTTCTTACCTTTGGTGGTGACATTACCAGATGGGTTCCACCTTCTGTAGTTGAAGTCATTGATAAGAAAAGAAAAAGAGAAGCACAGCAAATTTAACATAAAAGCAGGAAAGTGAGATTGATATAAAATGACAGTAGAAGATATTTTAGACGAAATAGAAACACTGGTGTCCGATGCCCAGCATGTACCTTTTATAGATAAGTCAATGATTGATGAAAATGATCTGACTCGTCTGGTAGATGATCTGCGTCATACCTTACCATTGGAAATTGATGAAGCCAGAAAAATCTTAAATCAGAGAGAGACTACTATTAAGGAAGCTGAGGAAAGAGCGGCTCGTATCATAGCTAATGCCAACAGTGAGGCTTCTACTACCATGGAGCAGGCTAACAGTTATGCTGCCAGAAAAGCCAGTGAGCAGGATATTGTCAATCAGGCAAAAGACATGGCTAGAAAGATAAAGAACGAAGTCGATGAAGAATGCCGTAACATGAGACAGGAAGCTAAGAAAAAGGCGGAGGAAATTCTTCAGAAGGCTGTAGTAGAGGCAAAGGAAGAAGGCGAAAGCATCGTAGCTGCTGCCAAGGCAGAGGAGGAGAAGATTCTCAGCGAGGCAAATCAGCGTTTCCAGGAAGTAAATACCTACGCAAATCAGGTATTTGAACATCTCTTAGCCCATGCCAACAACAGCTTAGCGGCAATTCAGCACCCATACAATGACATGCAGCAGCTCTTAAAGTCTGTGGACCAGTCAGCACAGTCAATCCAGCAGGTAATGCAGGTATTGCATCAGGCACAGGAAAGCCTTAATCAGCAGGCTGGCGGTGCTCAGTAATTAAATAACGACTAAGAGATGTCCCCCACTTCTATAAGTGGCGGGTACCTTATTCT
>CALZDE010000050.1 GCA_945637225.1 uncultured Selenomonadaceae bacterium | reverse complement strand
CATTTTATATAGTAAGAACTTATTTCTGGTATGTCAGCAGTTTGTTGTGGAGAGCGATCATTTCTTCTAGATAAGCAGAGGCTTCGGCTTTTTTTATTGTTTTGCTAGAGAGAATTTTTATTTTGAGGTGAAATAATGTCAAAGGAATTAAGGGGCGGTTATACTACCGGGGCTTGTGCGGCGGCTGGAGCGAAGGCGGCTGTTTTGTATATGCAGGGGGAATATTGTCAGTCGGTGCGGATAATTGCTCTTGATGGCACGCCTTTGGATATTCCGGTGAAAAATGTTGAGGAAACTTCTGACGGTGTATGTGCCGAGATAGTAAAATTTTCGGGTGATGACCCTGATATTACTAATGGTGTTTCTGTATTTACTACGGTAAAAATGACCGAAAGCGGCGGCATAGTCTACAAGGCTGGTGAGGGAATAGGTCACGTGACTAAGGCAGGTCTTTCTGTTCCTGTGGGTGAGCCATCTATAAATCCCGGACCACGCAAGCTTATTGCTCAGGAAATATATAAATTATTCAATAAAGATACAGATGAGGTTTCGGCAGTTCCCTTGGAAAATGTTATTGAAAAATGCTTTGATAAGGTAAACTGTGAGGTTACTATATCTATTCCTGCTGGTGTGGAGCTTTCTAAAAGGACCTTAAATCCTATTTTGGGGGTGGAGGGCGGTATTTCCGTCATTGGTACTACTGGTGTCTTGCGACCTATGTCAGAGGAAGCTTTTAAAAATTCGCTGGTACCTCAGATAGAAGTAGCAAAGGCGGCTGGCTTTACTTCTCTTGTTTATGTACCGGGAAAAATCGGTGAACGCATAGCAGTGAAGTGGGGACTTCCTGAGAATGCCATGATTCAGACAAGCAATTTTATGGGGCATATGCTTGAAGCCGCGTCAGAGAGGGAAATTAAGGAAATTCTTTTATTCGGTCATATAGGAAAGCTGGCGAAGGTGGCGTGCGGTGTGTTTCATACCCATAACAGGGTGGGAGACGGACGTTTGGAGACTATGGCGGCTTATAGTGCGGCAGAAGGTATGCCAGCAGAGGGGGTAAAGCGGATTTTATCGGCTAATACCACAGAGGATGCCCTGCCTGTCATTGAGGAATACGGCTTGCAGAAGGTGTATAATGTTATTGCGGAGAGAGCGAGTATCAGGGCGGAGAGATTTCTTTTTGGCAAGGTGAAGGTCGGTACAGTCATGGTTACTTTAAAGGGTGAGTTGTTGGGCATGGACGAAAATGCCAAGGATATTTGCAGAAGCTTTGGCAAGGAAATTAAATTTTAATGATAGGAATGTAATGAAATGAATTATGGCGAATTTATGGCTTTTCATAGAAAAAATCCTGCTGGCAGATTGTATCTTTTAGCAGGCGAGGAAGGCTATTATATTGAAAAGGCAAAGAAAAGGCTTTTGGAAATGCTTTTCCCTGATGGGGTAAATATAGAGGATATTATGGAGCTTCCAGCAGAGACTACGGTCAATGAGCTTCTTATGAATGCCAACTCGGTTCCTTTTTTTACGGAAAAAAATGTTATTATCATCAAGAATATGAATTTTCTCGTAAAGAAAAAGGCAGACAGTGAGGAGACGGAGAAGGCTTCCACTAAGGGAAAAAAGAAAAAGGATACCCCTGAGGATATGTTTTTGCGCTTTATCGAGAATGTCCCTGATTTTACGACGGTTATTTTTATCAATAACCATAGTGCAGATAAGCGAAAGAAAATTTTTAAGGCTATAGCCAAGCATGGTATTATCCTTGAGGCAGAGCCTATAAAAAGCTATAAGACTGAGGAAGTTGGCGAGTGGCTCAGGGGAAAATTGCAGGAGCTTCACAAGGATATGGATAATGATGCTTTTCAGTATTTCCTCGGTGCAGTCAGTATGATGCAGACAATTTCTCTTGGCTATCTTGAGCAGGAATTAAATAAATTGGCTCTTTTCATGGGAAAGGAAGAAAAGCGTATCGACCGTAAGCTTCTGGTGACGGCTCTTTCAAGTATGCCAGAGGTTTCGGGGTTTGCTATGCTTAGTGCCATCAGTGAGCATAATGTGAAGAAGGCTTTATATCTTTTTAAGCGTCAGGTGGAGGAAGGTGTTTTTACTCCGCTTATCGTGGGTATGCTGGTAAGGCATGTCCGTCAGCTTTGGCAGGCGAAGGATTTAATGTCGCGCGGTATTCGTGGCAAGGCTCTTGGTCCTGCTATGGGCGGTATGAACACTTTTATTGCTGAGAGAATTGGCAGGGAGAGCATGAGTTTTACGGCAGAACAGTTAAAAACGGCTTTTCTTGACCTTGCAGATGTGGATTATGCCTTGAAGATGGGGCAGGGAACGGCTGTGGAATTGGAAAGTATCATCATAAGCCTTTGTGAACGGCAGACAACAAAATAAAAAATCCCCATTTAGGGGAATAATAATAAGCCTGTCATCCTAGGACGACAGGCCTTTATTTTTCAATGCTAATTATGCGTTCAAGGAATTAACCTTGCGAGCGAGACGAGACTTCTTGCGGTTTGCAGCATTCTTATGATATACATGGTTTGCAGCAGCCTGGTCAATAGTCTTGCAAGCTAATGCCAGGAGGGACTTAGCCTCATCGGCCTTGCCAGCCTCAACGGCCTCAATCACCTTACGGGAAGCAGTGCGTACGCGGGACTTCTCAGCAGCGTTCTTAGCACGGCGCTTAGCATCGGTCTTTACACTCAGGATAGAAGACTTAATATTAGGCAAAACGTTCACCTCCTTGAAAATTCAGTACCCTACTATTCTAGCACGTTCTTTTCAAAAATGCAACTACTTTTTTAAAAAAAGTTGGAACTATTTTTGATTTTATTAAAAGACGGTTTTTTTATTAGGGCAGGAGGGAAAATACCTACTGTATTTTCTTGATTATATGTGTTATACTTATATAGTGATGAAAACGTAAAATTATTGTGAAAAAGGAGCAGAAAAAATGGCTGAAAACACTAATGTAGCGGACAATACCCAGCGTATCCGCAACTTTTCCATAATAGCCCATATCGACCACGGTAAATCTACTATTGCGGACCGTCTTATTGAATATACCGGCACTCTCTCCAAGCGTGAGATGTCAGCTCAGGTTTTGGATAATATGGATTTAGAGCGCGAGCGTGGCATTACCATCAAGGCTCAGACTGTACGTCTTGAATATAAAGGCAAGGATGGCAATATGTATTGCCTGAATCTCATTGATACTCCGGGCCATGTTGACTTTACTTATGAGGTTTCCCGCAGTCTTGCGGCTTGTGAGGGTGCGCTTCTCATTGTTGATGCGGCTCAGGGCGTAGAGGCTCAGACACTTGCTAACGTATATATGGCATTAGAGAATGATTTGGAAATTATTCCTGTTATCAATAAAATAGATTTACCTAGTGCTGATCCAGAGCGTGTAAAGAATGAAATTGAGGAGACTATCGGTCTTGACGCTTCCGACGCTATTTTGGCTTCCGCTAAGACTGGTCAGGGCATTGAGGAAATTTTAGATGCTATCGTTGAGCGTATTCCTGCTCCTACTGGCAGTAAGGATAAGCCTTTGCAGGCACTTATTTTCGATTCCTATTTTGATTCCTACAAGGGAGCGATCGCTCATGTACGAGTTTTAGATGGCTGTATCAAGAAGGGGACTCCTTTAAAGATGATGGCTACCGGAAAGATGTTTGAGGCGGTGGAAATCGGCTGTTTCCGTCCTGCTCTTATGGAATTGCAGGAAATGGGCCCTGGCTCTGTTGGCTATATCGCTGGTTCATTAAAGCAGGTGCGTGATGTTCGCGTAGGTGATACCGTCACTACTCAGGAAAATGGTGCGTTAGAGCCTCTGCCTGGCTACCGCGGTGTTACTCCTATGGTTTATTGCGGTCTTTATCCGGTAGACAGTGCTGATTATGACAACTTAAAGGATGCTCTGGAAAAGCTTCAGTTAAATGACGCGGCTCTTGTTTTTGAGCCAGAGACTTCTATTGCTTTGGGCTTTGGCTATCGTTGCGGTTTCTTAGGACTTCTGCACATGGACGTTATTCAGGAGCGTTTAGAGCGTGAATACAACTTAAAGCTGATTACCACAGCACCTAGCGTTATTTACCATGTACATAAGACTGATGGCGAAATGATTCCTGTGGATAACCCAGCAGAAATGCCTGACCCTACTGTTATTCAGTATATTGAGGAACCTTTTGTAAAGGCTTCTGTCATTGTGCCAAATGATTTTGTTGGTGCGGTTATGGAAATTTCTCAGAACAAGCGCGGTGAGTTTAAGTCTATGGATTATTTGGATGTCAACCGTGTAATGATTGTTTACCATATTCCGCTCAGTGAAATTATCTATGATTATTTCGATAAGCTGAAATCCTCTACCCGTGGTTATGCGTCTCTTGACTATGAATTGGCGGATTATCAGCAGGCTAAGCTGGTGAAGATGGATATTCTCTTAAATGGCGAAATGGTAGACGCACTTTCTACAATTGTTCATGTGGATAATGCGGCTTCAAGAGGCAGAATGCTTGCTTCCAAGCTTAAAGAAATCATTCCACAGCAGATGTTTGAAATTCCAATTCAGGCGGCTATCGGTAATAAAATCGTGGCTCGTGAAAATGTACGTGCTTTCCGTAAAGACGTGCTTGCTAAGTGCTATGGCGGTGATATTACCCGTAAGAGAAAACTGCTGGAAAAGCAGAAGGAAGGCAAGAAGCGCATGAAGGCAGTAGGCCGTATTGAGGTGCCACAGGAAGCATTCATGGCTGTGCTGAAGGTAGACGAATAAAATATTTTAGAAGGTATAGTGATTTTGTCATTATATCTTCTTTTTTTAGGAGTAATTTCCTAATAAATATATTATTTTTGCAGGAATTTATAAAAAAATGTAGAATATGTATGTATCAACTAATTTATTTGGGGATAGTAGGGGGATTGTATGTACATTGACAGTAATGATGAATAATCATATGGGGGATTTGGTAAAAGCGATTGGCGATATCAGCGATTCCTCTAAAAATATTGCCAAAATCATTAAGACTATTGATGAAATTGCTTTCCAGACGAATATTCTCGCCCTCAATGCCGCAGCCAGCACAGAGCTTTTGCAGGAGGCAGTGGCTAAATTCAGGATATAATAAGATAATGAGATACGGTTTATACATTCATATTCCCTTTTGCAGACAGAAATGTTTCTACTGTGATTTTCCTTCCGTAGCTATGGCTGGGGGCAGGGAAAAGCTGATGAAGCCATATGTAGAGACTATCTGCGGGGAAATTGAAAAATGGCACAAGAAAATAGAGGAAGAAAAGCTGGGGGCACCATCTACCGTTTATATCGGTGGTGGTACTCCCACTGCCTTGTCTGAGGAGCTTTTGGAAAAGGTTTTATGTCGCATAGGTAAAATTTCTATAGAAATTCCCGAATTTACTATAGAAGCTAATCCAGGTACGGTTGATTTAGAAAAATTGCGTTTGCTCAGAAAATATGGTGTAAATCGGCTGAGTATAGGCGTGCAGACCTTTGATGATGAAGCGTTAAAGAGGATTGGCAGAATACACAGCGGCAAAGAGGCAGTGGAAGCCGTAGAATTGGCGATAAGGGCAGGATTTGAAAATATCAGTATCGACCTTATTTATGGCTTGCCTAAGCAGACAATGGCGGATTTTCAGAAAAATGTGGAAAAAGCTATGGGGCTTCCTGTGAAGCATATTTCCATTTATGGCTTGCAGGTAGAAGAAGGGACAGTTTTTGGAAAATTAGCGGAGCAGGGGCGGTTAGAGCTTCCAAGTGAAGAGGTTTCCGAAGCCATGTATGATTACCTCAATGAAATGTTACCGCAAAATGGATTTCAGAGGTATGAAATTTCTAATTATGCTAAAAATGGATATGAAAGCAAACATAATCTTTCCTACTGGCAGGATATTCCCTACATTGGCCTAGGTGCTGGTGCACACGCATACTGGCAGGGGCAGAGGTATTATAATCCTGTGGATATCAGAGAGTATGTCAGCAGGGCAGAAAAAGGCGATAAGCTTTGGGAAGTAGAGGAACTGCTTACTGAAAAGGAGCATATGGAGGAATTCTGCTTTTTGGCACTTCGGACTGTGGCAGGCATAAACAGAAAGCGTTTTGCAGAGGTTTTTGGAAAGTCATTAGATAACGTATATGGTAAGGTTATCGAAGCGTTAATAAAAAAAGGTCTGCTTGAAGATAATACGGATGGTGTTTGCCTGACAAAATTAGGAATGAAGTACGGAAATCAAGTATTTCAGGAATTTTTATTGTAAATAGCACGAGTATTTTTAGAAAAAGTACTTTTCTTTTTTATCTGTATGTGGTATAATATTTTTTGTGACTAATTATTGGACACAAATGCTAGTGTAATGTGCAGAGGGAGGTGTAGATTGTGGCAGATTGTATTTTTTGTAAAATTGCAAACAAGGAAATTCCCTCTACTGTAGTATATGAGGACGAGCAGGTAATTGCCTTCAAGGACTTAGAGCCTCAGGCACCTGTCCATGTACTGGTAATTCCTAAGACTCATGTTCAGAGCGTGGCTGAGCTGGGAGCTGAGCAGAAGGAACTGATGGGCCATCTGTTCTGTGAGGTACTTCCTAAGCTGGCAAAGGATTTAGGTGTAGATGAAAAGGGCTTCCGTGTTGTAGCAAACACTGGTGCTGATGGTGGTCAGACCGTTGGTCATCTTCATTTCCACTTACTTGGCGGTCGTTCCATGCAGTGGCCTCCAGGCTGATAAATTTTGCTTAATGCAGGAAAAAGTAAAAAATCTAAGATTTTTTTAAATTTATGTTGACAGGCATATGCTTTTTCGTGTATAATATCATGGTGTAGTTGTGTAGAACAACACTCCCAAAGATACTTGGAGGGGGGGAAAATAGATGGCAAACGAGATTAAGGTTGGCAAGAACGAAACTATCGATAGCGCTCTCCGTAGATTTAAGAGAACCTGCCAGAAGGCTGGTACCTTAGCAGAGGTTAGAAAGCGTGAGCATTATGAGAAGCCAAGTGTTCGCCGCAAGAAGAAGTCTGAGGCTGCCCGTAAGCGCAAGTTCAGAGCTTAATTGGTGAACCCTAGGTGATTGCACCGCTTCAAGCTAAAGATTGAAATAACGCCGTAGCATTGTTTTCAGTGCTACGGTTTTTTCGTATATATTGCATAATTCTTATTTTTTTGGTAAAATTAGATGTTAAATTAATTTAAAGGAGCGTCTGGACTCGATGAGTGATATAAAGAAGAAAAAGGTTAAAATGCTGACGTATGGCTGTCAGATGAATTTCAGTGATGCAGAACGCATGACTGGTGAATTGGCTCGTATCGGTTATGAAGAAACTGAGGATATGAATGAGGCGGACCTCATTATGATAAATACCTGTGCTGTACGTGAGACTGCAGAGGATAAGGTATATGGCAAGATTGGTGAAATCAAGGGCTTGAAGCGTCAGAATCCTAATCTTATTCTGGGTATCACTGGCTGTATGGCACAGAAGGAAGGCGAAAAGCTCATTAAGCGTGCTCCGCATATTGATTTTGTATTGGGTACTAATAAAATTCAGCAGGTAGTGGCTACCGTTCAGGCATTAGAAAATGAAGAAGCACGTCATATAGTAGATACTGCTATCAATGAAGCTGAAATGCCAGAGGATATGGCAATCAACCGCAAAACCGCACTTTCTGCATGGATTCCTATCATGTACGGCTGTAATAATTTCTGCACCTACTGTATAGTTCCTTATGTCCGCGGACGTGAACGCAGCCGTCTGCCAGAGGATATTATTGCTGAGATAAAGGAAGTAGTAGCGCAGGGCTTCAAGGAGGTTACTCTGTTAGGTCAGAATGTAAATTCCTATGGCAAGGACCACAAGAAGGCTACCTTTGCAGAGCTTTTGGCTATGGTAGATGATATTGAGGGAATTGAGCGTGTGCGTTATATGACTTCTCACCCAAAGGATTTAAGCGATGAGGTCATTGAAGTAATCAAAAACAGTAAGCATATCTGCACTCATTTCCATTTGCCAGTTCAGTATGGCAGTGACAATATGCTGAAGCGCATGAACAGAGTTTATACCGTAGCTAAGTACAAGGAGACTGTACGTAAAATCAGAGAAGCAATACCGGATTGCAGTCTGACTACAGATTTAATTGTTGGCTTCCCAGGAGAAACGGAGGAAGATTTCCAGCAGTTAATGGAGTTTATTGCAGAAATTCGTTATGATGCGGCATATACATTTATTTATTCCAAGCGTTCCGGTACTCCAGCGGCAGAAATGCCTGACCAGATTGATGATGAATGCAAGCACCAGCGTTTAAACCGTTTGATGGAACTGCAGAATAAAATCAGTCTTGAAATTAATCAGAGCTTAGAAGGAAAAATCATGGAAGTCATGGTAGAAGGTCCTAGTCAGAACAATGAAGCAGTATGGAGTGGCAGAACAAGCTCCAATAAGTTAGTTTTGTGGAATCATGGCGAGGAAAAGATTGGCGATTTGATAAATGTTAGGATCACTCAGCCACAGACATGGGTTTTAAAGGGTGAACGTGTATGAAAAAGGATGCCAATGAATTAACCCCTATGCAGCAGCAGTATATGGCGGCTAAAAAGGAATATCCTGATGCTATTCTCTTTTTCCGTTTAGGCGATTTTTATGAAATGTTTTTTGAGGATGCAGTTACTGCCGCTAGAGAATTAAATCTTACCCTTACAAGCCGTCATGGTGATACAGATAAAAACCCGATGTGCGGTATTCCTTATCATGCATATGAGCCATATTTGACAAAATTGGTGGCTAAAGGATACAAGGTAGCTATTGCCGAACAGATTGGTGATCCGAAGGCTAAGGGACTGACAGAAAGAAAGGTTATTAAGGTTGTAACTCCCGGTACAATTCTCTCCGAAAATGCTTTGAAGTCTGCACAGAATAATTATATTGCGCTTCTTTATGAGGCAGGTAATAATGCAGATTTTAACGATACAGGTCTTGTATTGGCTGGTGCGGATATTTCTACTGGTGAATGCTTCTATGGTATTTATCGTGGTGAGGATGCGGTACAGCTTTTATTGGATGAACTCTATCGTATCATGATGCCTGAGCTCTTAATTTTA
Organism: uncultured Selenomonadaceae bacterium; assembly: GCA_945637225.1. Classification (GTDB taxonomy): domain Bacteria; phylum Bacillota; class Negativicutes; order Selenomonadales; family Selenomonadaceae; genus CAMCDL01. The sequence goes on along the minus strand of CALZDE010000050.1, from coordinate 1,640 downwards.
GGTAATCTTTCTGCTAATCTCGACAAGAAATTAAAGGAATTTCTTGATTTACGTTTGGGAAACTGTTCTATTACTAAATTGCCAGATTCTATAGAGAATGTACAGGATATTATCATTCAGCATTTTGACAGCAAGAATCGTCCTGATGGGGAAATTGCAGAAATTGCAGTAGCTAATTTATTAGGTTATTTACATGAAACTGTAAAAACAGATTTAAGCCATATTTCTTCTTTGAACCGTCTTGACGTAGCGGAGAAATTGGTTTTAGATACATATACCCTGCGTAATCTTGAAATAACAAGAAATCTTCGTGATGGTGGCAGGAAGGATACCCTTATTTCTGTTCTTGATTTTACTGAAACAGCTATGGGTACCAGACTTTTAAAGAAATGGCTGGAATCTCCTTTAGTGCAGGAAAAGCTGATTATTGAACGTCAGGATGCAGTAGAGGAATTAGTAAATACCTTTGCTTTACGTGAAGAATTACAGACTAAATTGCATGAAATATATGATTTTGAAAGACTTTTGACACGTATTGAAGTAGGTTCTGCGAATGCCCGTGATATGCTGGCGTTAAAATGTTCATTAAGGGCGTTGCCAGAGGTAAAAAGTATTTTAAATAACGTAAAATCTGATTTATTAAATAAATGTCAGAATAACATTAACATATATCAGGATTTAGTTGATTTATTGGAAAAATCTATTGATGAAAATCCTGGACTTACCATTCGTGATGGCGGTATTATTAAGGATGGCTATAATCAGGATTTGGATGAATACCGTACTATTTCCCGTGACAGTAAAAAGCTGTTGCAGGAAATGGAGGAAAAGGAAAAGGAAACTACAGGTATCCGTTCCTTGAAGATTGGCTATAATAAGGTATTTGGCTATTACATTGAGGTAAGAAACAGCGGTACTGATATGGTACCTGCTCATTATGTCAGAAAGCAGACTTTAGCGAATGCAGAGCGTTATATTACCGATGAATTAAAGCAGTTTGAAACAAAAATTCTCGGCGCCGAAGAAAAAATTGTCAGCCTTGAATATAATCTTTTCATGGAAATACGTGAAAAGGTAAAAGCAAGACTTTCAGAAATTCAGGCAACAGCAAGGGAATTAGCAGTAATTGACGTTTTGACAGGTTTTGCTGAAGCGGCTTCACGCTATAATTATGTAAGACCTTGGATTGCGGCTAATGGACAGATTGATATAAAGGACGGCAGACATCCTTTGGTAGAAAGACTTCTTACCAGAGAAATGTTTGTACCGAACAACACTCTTTTAAATCATAATGAAAATGAAATTATGCTGATTACTGGTCCTAATATGGCAGGTAAATCAACATATATGCGTCAGACTGCACTAATAGTTTTAATGGCACAGACAGGATGTTTTGTACCAGCAAGGGAAGCTGTTATTTCACCTGTTGACAGAATTTTCACAAGAATAGGTGCCAGTGATGATTTAGCCAGCGGTCAGAGTACCTTTATGGTAGAAATGAATGAAGTAGCACAGATTTTAAAGTATGCTACAAGAGACAGTTTAGTAATTCTTGATGAAATAGGCAGAGGCACAAGTACCTTTGATGGTATGAGTATTGCCCGTGCTGTAATGGAGCATATAGAAAAGAAAATTCATGC
>CALZDE010000049.1 GCA_945637225.1 uncultured Selenomonadaceae bacterium | reverse complement strand
AGATTTTGGCAGTATAGGTGATGGTGATATAGCTCAGACAGGTATTGGACAGGGCGAGCTTCTGGTATCTCCGCTCAGAATGGCTATGCTGGCGAGTGCCTACATCAATGGCGGAAATGTAATGAAGCCTTATTTGGTGGATGAAGTTATTTCTCCAAAGGGGACAGTGCTTTTTAAGGAAAATCAGGAAAAGTGGTTATCTGTTACATCCAGTCAGCGAGCTTCAGTTATTTCATCCTTTATGGAGAATGTAGTAGAAAATGGTACTGGCGGAGCGGCGGCTGTGTCAGGTGTGAAGGTAGCTGGCAAGACTGGTACAGCTGAAAATTCATCAGGCGAGGACCACGGCTGGTTTATAGGAACGGCTGATGTAAATGGCAGAAAGATTGCATTTGCTATTATCGTAGAAAACAGTGGCGGTGGCGGTACCGTAGCGGCACCTATTGCCCGTCAGATGATAGTAAATCTTAGAGATAGATAATTCCGTATATGTATGATAGAAGGAGGCACATGAATGGAACAGAGAGTCATGGCAAATCGTTACGAGCTTTTGGAAGCTGTAGGCAGTGGTGGTATGGCCGATGTATACAGGGCACATGACCTGTTGCTGGATAGAACAGTAGCTGTGAAAATTCTCCATCCACAGTTAGCCCATGATGAGGAGTTTCTGAGTAAATTTCGCAGTGAAGCAAAGGGAGCAGGCAAGCTGACTCATGCTAATATTGTCAATATCTATGATGTAGGCGAGGATGCTGGTAATCCCTTTATTGTCATGGAATATGTAGCAGGAGATACCTTAAAGAATTATATTCAGAAGCATGGCCGTTTGACACCGGATGATGCTCTGCGTATCGCTACTGATATTGCTAAGGCTTTAGAAGCGGCTCATGGAAATAACTTAATTCATTGTGATATTAAACCGCATAACATTCTCGTTATGAAGGATGGCCATGTGAAGGTAGCAGATTTTGGCATTGCACGAGCAGTTACTTCCTCTACAATGACCTATGGTGCTGATGTAGTAGGCTCAGTACATTATTTTTCACCTGAGCAGGCGAAGGGTACTTCTATTACACCAAAATCAGATATATATTCTCTGGGTGTCTGCCTGTATGAAATGCTCACAGGCCAGCTTCCTTTTCAGGGTGAAACCTCTGTCAGCATAGCGTTAAAGCATTTGCAGGAGGAGCCTGTACCAGTACGTCAGCTAAATCCTGATGTACCACCTGTTTTGGAGGCTATTGTTCAAAAGGCCATGGCTAAGGACCCTAATGCCCGTCCTACCAGCAGTGAGCTCATTTATGATTTAAACGGTGCTAAGGGAATTATCAATCACAAGGCTTCCGGCGGTGTAACGGATGACCCATTTGCTACTCAGGTATTGCCTCGGGTAACTTCTGAGATGGAGCAGAGACACAAACCTGAAAAGCCTGTTACAAGAGTTCAGAAACAATCACCTGTCAAAAAAGACGATGAATACGAGAATGATTATGAAGAGGAAAGCACGCCTTTCTATAAATCTAAGAAGTTTATTCTTGGTCTGCTGACAATTTTGGTAATGGGTTTCTGTGCAGGTGCGTTTATGTCCTATGGCAAGTTCTGGACTACCACTGAGGTCGAGGTACCTGATGTAGTGGGCCGTCAGGCGGCTATTGCCCAGCAGATGCTAGAGGATAAAAATCTTCGTGTTACTTTAGCTGAAACTTATGATGCCAATGTACCGGAGGGACAGGTTGTTTCACAGTATCCAGAGGCTGGCTCCATGGTAAAGGAACAGCGTACTGTCACCATTTATATAAGCCGTGGCGGTGAGGAAATGACAATGCCTGATTTGAAGGGCATGTCGGTAGAGAATGCGAAAAAGAAGCTGACTAATATGGGGCTGAAAGTCAATGTCTACGAGGAGCATAACAAGGCAGAGGCAGGCACAGTTATCAGTCAGGATATTAAGGCAGGAAGCAAGATTGCCAAGGGTAAGTCGGTAGATATTATTGTAAGCAAGGGCGAGAAGAAAAAGCAGGTGAAGGTGCCTAACTGTGTAGGCATGAGCATAGATGACGCTAAGGCTGTTCTTGAAGCCGATGGACTTAATGTAGTGGTAAATCAGGAGGAAAGCAAAAAGACTCCAGGTACAGTTCTCAATCAGAATCCATCTAATGGCAATACGGTAGAAGAAGGCAGTACTGTTACATTAACTGTGTCACAGAGTGCAGGCAAGAATAAGCCTGACAAGAATAATCAGAAGCAGGACAAGCGTGCTGAAGATACAGCAGAGGCACAGGAATATCAGCAGTCAGGTAAGAATGCTGCCGTTCCATCAGCAGGAAATGCTAAAGGAAAGGGTCAGTAATGCGAACAGGACAGGTTATAAAGACCTATAACGGATTTTATTATGTGCTTGACAGTGAAGGAAGTTCCTATGACGATGAGGACCTTCTTTCCTGCCGTGTCCGTGGTCGTGTAAAAAGATACAAGTCTGATACTATTGTTACCGGTGACATGATAGAGTATGAGGTGCTTGATGATGGTACTGGCGTGATTGAAAAATGCCTTCCACGCAAGACATTGCTCTTTCGTCCAGCAGTAGCCAATGTAGATCAGGTAATTCTCACTTTTGCGGCACGTCAGCCAGATATACATCCGCTTCTTTTAAACAAATTTTTGGTTTTGGCAGAATGGTGCCATATTCCTGAAATTGTTATCTGTGTCAACAAGTGTGATTTATTGCAGGAGGAAGACGAAAGCCGAGAGGATTTTTTAGGAATTTATGAAAAGGCTGGCTACAAGGTATTTCGTGTTTCTGCCATAGAGGAAGATACCAAGGGTATTGAAGCTATCAGGGAACTGCTCAAAGGCAAGGTAACTGCTTTTGCCGGTCCATCTGGTGTGGGAAAGAGCTCACTTCTGAACTGTATTGATGAAAGGCTGCAGCTTACAACAGGTGTGATTTCAGATAAAATCAAGCGTGGCAAGCATACGACAAGGGCGGCAAGGCTTATGCCAGTAGCCAGTGGCGGTATCGTAGTTGATACACCGGGCTTTAGTGCGGCAGAATTAGAGGAACTGATTCCAAGTGAGGAGCTTGCAGGCTGTTTCCCAGAGTTTCATGAATTTGTGGGTGAATGCTACTATAATACCTGTACTCACACCCATGAGCCAAACTGCGGTATCAAGAATGCTGTGGAAAACGGCAGAATAGAAAAAGAACGCTATGAAGCGTATAAGGATATTTACGAAGTTTTAAAGGAAAACAATTCAAGACGGAGGCGTGTAAAATGACTAAGATAGCACCATCAATTTTATCAGCAGATTTTGCTAATTTAGGAGCAGACGTAAAGAAGGTAGTAGAGGCAGGAGCAGAGTATGTTCACATTGATGCCATGGACGGAAGCTTTGTACCAGAGATTACCTTAGGTGCAAATGTAGTAAAGGCATTACGTCCAGTGACCGATGCAGTTCTTGATGTACATATGATGGTAGAGCACCCTGAGACTCAGGTAGAGTCTATGGCAAAGGCTGGTGCAGATATTATCAACTTCCATGTAGAGGCGGCAAAGCACCCACACCGTATCATTCAGCAGATTCATGCTCTCGGCTGTAAGGCAGGCATTACCTTAAATCCAGGTACTCCTGTAAGTGCTATTGAGGAGCTTGTTGCTGACGTTGATTTAGTTCTCGTTATGTCTGTAAATCCTGGCTATGGCGGACAGAAGTTTATTCCAAGTGCCATCAGCAAGGTTCGCCGTATCAAGGAAATGATTAAGGCAACTGGCTCTAAGGCAGAAATCGAAGTAGACGGCGGTGTAAATGTAAATAACTGCAAGGAATTGATCGAGGCTGGTGCTGATGTACTGGTAGCAGGCTCTGCTGTTTACAATGCAGACGATTTTGCAGCGGCAATTAAGGCTTTGAGAGGCTGAGGGTATGATTGACGTACAGAACAGTACAGACAACAGGGGAATTGAAATACAGAAGGTAGGCGTGAAGGAGGTAAGGCTTCCTTTCCAGATAAAGACAAAGGAAGGAGATTATCAGCACGTTTTAGCAAATATCTGCTTTACAGTTTCCCTGCCAATGGAATATAAAGGCACTCACATGAGCCGTTTTCAGGAAATTCTTCACAAATGGAGCCAGCACCCAGTAGCTGAGAACGAGATGGAAGCAATTTTAGGAGATGCCTTAGAGATTTTGGAAGCAGAGTCAGCTAACCTTCACATTGACTTTACCTATTTTGTAAAAAGGAAGGCTCCGGTAAGTGGCAGAGAATCACTTCTTGATGTAGAATGCTTCTTTGAGGGCAATAAAAAGCATGGCGAGCGTATGGAATTTACCTTGGGCGTAAAGGTGCCTTACACTTCCCTGTGCCCATGCTCGAAGGAAATTTCTGAATACGGTGCGCACAATCAGCGTGGTATAATCAGTACAGAGCTTCGCTATGCCAGAGATAAGGAATGCATTTTTATCGAGGATTTGGTGGAGCTGATGGAGAAGCAGGCTTCCTGTCAGGTATATCCTCTTTTAAAGCGTGAGGACGAAAAATACGTTACAGAAAAAGCCTATGAAAATCCTAAATTTGTGGAGGATATTCTCAGGGACAGCGTATTAGCCTTGCGTTCCTTGAAGGATAATGGCCTGCAGTGGTTTTCTTTGGAATGTGAAAATTTTGAGTCTATCCATAATCACAGTGCCTATGCAGCACATGAAGAAACTTTGGGATGATAGACAATAGGGGGTATTTTATTGAAGAAACTCATAGTCAATGCAGATGATTTTGGCTTGCATACAGAGGTTAATCGTGCGGTTATTCAGGGATACCAAAAGGGCTGTCTCCGCAGTACATCACTGATTACTACCGGAAGTGCTGTTGATGAGGCCGTTGAGCTGGCGAAGGAAAATCCCGGTCTGGGTATAGGTATTCACCTTACTCTTGTAGCAGAAAGGCCAATGCTTCCGCCAGAGCAGGTTCCGACCTTAGTAGGTGATGATGGCAAGTTTCTTCCTGACCATGTGGCTTTTATAAAGAGATATGTCAGCGGCGGTATCAACAGGGAAGAACTTTTTGCTGAGTGTGAGGCACAGATTGCCAAGGCTATGGACCTAGGTATCAATATCACACATCTTGACAGTCATCAGCATTTGCACGTATTGCCAGGAATATCAAAAATCTGTTTGAAGCTGATGGGAAAATACAATATAAGCAAAATGCGTTATCCTGGGGAGGCGTTTTTCTTCACAGGCGGTTTTCCAGTCGGTTTGGGACGAAGGATCGCTAAGTGCGGGCTGACTGTATGTGCAGATATTGCCAAGGGCAAGGCTAAATGGTATAATAAAAAAATGCCTGATTATTTCTTTGGCATGGTGGCAGGCGGTCACAATGAAGAAAAATATTTCCTGAATATATTGAAGGCATTACCAGACGGAGTATCAGAGATAATGATTCATCCAGGTGCTAATGATATGGAGTTAAGCAAGTGCTATGATTGGCAGTATCATTGGCAGGACGAATTAAATTCTGTTACATCTCAGGAGGTAATGAAGTACATAACAGAGCATGACATAAGTTTGATTTCCTATGCGGATTTGTAACGGGATATACTTTATGAGGGAATGGTATATTTTGTTTTAGAATAGTATATATGACAGGGTGGGGGAGTTTTTTCATGGGTAGAATATATGTCAGGCTCCTTTTGCTGGTGCTTTTTGTGTTGCTTATTTCCGGTGTAGTTATCGGTACTACTGTGGATATTAATACATTGAGCCAGCTTAGCATGTTTCAGTCATGGTCTATTGTGTTAGCAGTTATTGTATTGCTGATAGGTCTGACATTGGATGGTACTCGCCTGATGCACATGGTGCGTATATCTGGTTCTGATATTACATTGAAACAGGCGGTACAGGTGGTTTTTGGTAATTATTTTCTGGCACTTTTAGGACCAGGGGCGGCGGCAGGAGCTGTGGCTCAGATTATGTTTTTGAAAAAAGCAGGTGTATGTGCAGGAAAGGCAGCGGTACTGGTTTTAGTCCGTACTATGGTGTCGATTTATTTCCTTGTATGCTGTCTGCCTTTTATATTTTTAGTTGATGAAGGAATTTTGCCTGGTGTATCTAATCAGCTGATGATGGTGGTGTCAGCGTTTTGCTGTGCGGCCTTTTGGATTTTTGTTTTTGCGGTAAAACGTGGTATGCTGGATTATTTCGCCATCAAGATTGCCAAACGTCTGTCAAGAGGACGCAGTAAGTCTTTTATCAGGATATACAGGGAAAGTCAGGAGGCTATACGTCTTTTGTCGAAATGCCCTTTATCCATGTTGCGTGTGTTCATAGAATCTGGGCTCAGTCTGATTTTCCTCTATATGGTGGTTCCTTGCCTTATGATGGGGCTGGGAGCAGAGGTGGACTGGCTTACGGTCATGGGACGAATGATATTCTTGAATATATTACTGTACTTCTCGCCAACTCCAGGTGGTTCTGGTATAGCAGAGGGCGGTTTTATATATCTCTTTAACGACAGTATTCCTGCCGGCATGGTGGGAATTTTGGCAGTATCATGGCGTGTTATTGCTGAGTATCTGCCTTTTGTAATCGGTCTTTACTATACGATAACTGTTTTTGGCAGAAGTATATTAAACAGCCGTTTAGACGATAAAGAGGGATTAAAGTAAATTTCATAAATAAAGGGTGAGTAATTACATGCATATTAAGAAAATAAATATATTAGCTGTGAGTGGTCTTTTGGCTGCGGCAACGGTGTTTCCCTTGTGGGATGTAAATGCTGAAGCGGCAGAATCAGACAATAAGGCTGAGGTACAGGTGGAGGAAACGGCTCCTGCAAAAACAGCAGAAGCACCAGTTTCTAAGTATGCAGATAAAATTGTTGACACGGATACTATGAAGCCATGCCTCAGCGTAGCAAGCTGGAAGCCAGAGATTAAAATGCAGATAGAGGATTTTCTAGGCCCATATGTTACCAGTGAGATAAAGATTCCCCACAAAAAGAATAAGGGACCAAAAATCAAGGACATACCTTATGCTATTTTAAATATTGACGAAACCGCTGGTATAAACAAGGCACAGGAGCAGGTGCTTATTTATCAGCTGGAAACACTTTCCTTTGCTATGACTCCAGAAAAATTTGCAGAGGTTATACGCACTGGTATGACAGACCAAATGATTCACTCCTCCTATGGTGCCGATAATGGTCAGGGGCAGGAAATAATGCTTTCTACCATTATGGATGATGCAGTTGAAGCCTATACCAATCTTTACAAGGCTGGTGCTATAAAAACCGGCAAATCAAAGAAAATGGTTGATGTAGCTGGAAGTGAGGACTTTAAGGAATTTGGTGCCAAGATGCTTTGGCTTTATCATGCTGTCAATGCTACACAGGGGGCGGACATAGCTAAGCCGTGGGCGGGCTATCTTTATACCGGCATGACTCCTTATGATGTGTACAGCACTATTATCAAGGGACTTGAGCAGTATGGTGACTACGTAGATGAGAAGTCAGCAGATAAGAAGAAGGCAGAAGAAGTAAAAAAGGATTTAGGCAAGGAAGTTACTTTAAAAAGTCCTCAGTTAAAAAATAAGGTATCAGTAAGTGCTTCCTATCATTCTGGAATTAACTCCACTAAGCAGGTAGCAGAGATGGTAAAGGCGATTCAGGTCAGCGGTCTTGATGTGTGGGTGGTTTCTTCCGCTAATTATGAGCTGGTAAGAGCATGCCTCAATTATTATCACGTACCACCAGCAGATGGTATACTGGCTATGCGTACCAAGGTAGACAAGGAAGGCCGTTATGTAAATGAATACAATTACAAATATCATCCAGCAACCTACTATAAGGATGGTATGATATCAGCAGTAAAGAAGGAAATTACCAGCTATTATAATGCGAAGGTACCAGCTATTATTGCTGAGGATAAATATAATACTGCCGATGAAGGATATGTAGATTTTTGTGCTGTGTATCCTGCAACAAGATTGAAGCTTTATTTTGAAAATGGTGAAGCTTCAGAGGCAATAGTTACCCCACGTAAGAGTAAATGAAAGAAGTAAATAAAAATGGAAACCAAGGAAAACGAAATACAGGAATACGAAAGAAAAAATACAGGAAATAGACCTGATAAGGCTGTGGATGCAAAAGAGATAGACCTCACAGATAAGGTGAAAAATGTCATTCGCTTCGGTCTTGTAGGTATGCTGGCAATAGGTCTTATTGTCAGCGGTATTGTGTGGTCTATGAAGGCTAATTCTGGTGAGGTTGTAACCAATGATGCCAAGGTAGCCAGCGTTATGGTAGGTGTCAGAAGCAAGACAGCAGGTACCATTACGGAAATATTGGTAGAAGATGGACAGGAAGTAGAGGCAGGCACTATAGTAGCCCGTTTGAAGGTAGATGTTACCGAGGAGCAGATTAAACAGCTGGAAAATACCGTAGAGCTTTCCAAGGCTAATTTGGAACAGGTAAAGAAGGGAACTGTCGTTACTGTAGCGGCACCAGCACCAGCGGCTTCTTATCAGGCAGGAGGAAATAGTGCTGAGATTGCAGGTTTACAGCGAAGATTAGACCGCATGAATCAGCTTTTGGAAATGGGTGCAGTAAGTATCACAGAAAGAGATGCCGCAGCAGCCGCATTAGCAGAAGCAAGGGCCGCAGCAGTACCAGTCGCTCCAAGTGCACCAGCTACTACCACACGAATTGAGCCAGCAAGTCCTGAAGCCATTAAAAATGCAGAATTAGCAGTAAAACAGGCAGAAATGGCTCTGCAGGCTGCAAAGACCAGTGCACAGTCCACAGAGATTGTAGCAAATGTTTCTGGTACTGTTTTTCTTGGTGATATAAGCGTAGATTCCGAAGTAAAGCCAGGACAGGTTATTATGCGTATTGGTGACGCAACAAGCCTGTGGGTAGAAGCATATCTGCCTATGGAAAAGCAGGAGTCAGCACGTCTAGGTCAGCTTGTAAGCTACAAGATAGATGGAAAGCAGTACAAGGGTACAGTAACAGATATTGTTGTGCCAGAGGAAAAAGCAGAGGGTGAACAGCCAGTAGCTACCGAAGGTGCGGCAGAAGAACAGGACAGCGATGTTCCTAAGAAGATTACCGTAAAGATTTCTATTCCAGTAGAAGAAATAGCTAATATTAAGCCGGAACAGAGAGCAGAAGTTACCTTTGAATAACTGAATAAGAGAAAAGTAGGAGTCCTGACCTAATTTGGTTAGGACTTTTTGATATATTTGGTAGTTTTATACTATTGTATTTATCAATAAAAAATGTTATCATTAGTACATAAGAAGCCGTTAATGGCATAGAGTTTTTGTGACAAATAGAAAGGCGGGATTAGTTATGAAGTTTTTCGTTTGTAAAACCTGTGGCAATCTGGTGGAAATGATTAAGGAATCAGGTGTATCTATGATGTGCTGTGGACAGAACATGGTAGAACTTATTCCGGGTACATCTGATGGGGCAGTGGAAAAACACGTGCCAGTGTATTCAGTAGAAGGAAACAAGGTAACTGTCTGCGTTGGTTCAGTGGCACATCCTATGGTAGCAGAGCATTATATTGAATGGGTTGCTATTGAGACAAAGAAGGGGTGCCAGATGAAGAAGCTTGAACCTGGTGAAGCTCCTAAGGCAGAATTTATGCTGACAGATGATGATGCCGTATTAGCTGTTTATGCATACTGCAATCTGCATGGTCTTTGGAAAGCATAAGATTAAGCCGTTGTAATTTAAAATGATGATATGTCCCTGATTGCTTTTGTATGAAAGTGATTGGGGATTTTTTAGTGCGTGAACATGCTGGGATTTATTGATATTTAGGAAGTAATGTGATACAATGGTATAAAACAAGTTGTTATTATTGGCAGGTTACGTATAATTTCGTGTACAAAAAGAAGAGAGATGATAATCATGGCAAATGCTCTTTTATTAGATGATAAATTGGAAAATACAAGGGACAAAAAGTTTTATGACGTAATATCTTGTATAAAAGACAGTTATTTAAAAATATATGGTAAAGATATAGTGGATATATATTTATATGGCTCGTATGCACGTGGAGATTATGATGTTGAATCGGATATGGATTTCGTCGCTATAGTCGAGGGGGAGAGAAAAGATTTGCAAAGAAAATTAAAAAAAGTATGGGATATTATTTCAGAATTTAGCTTGGAATACGATATAATTATTTCTCCTTCAGTTATTCCATATAGTGAGTTTAACAAGTATAAAAAAATATTACCTTACTATCAGAATATAGTAAAGGAGGGGCTTAAGGTTGGATGATTTAGTCAAATACCGGTTGGATAGTTCTAAAGAAAGATTAGAATCAGCTCAAATATTGCTTGATGCTGGTAAATATAAGGATTCTATAGGAAGGTCTTATTATGCTATTTTTACGGCAGTAAAATATGTATTAGCTAAAGATAGGATAGATTTTGCTAAACATGCAGGAGTGATATCATACTTTCAAAAAGAATATATAAAAACAGGAGTGTTTGATAAAAAATATTCTAAGTACCTTCAGGAAGCCTTTCAGATAAGGAATAATTGTGATTATGATGATTTTTATATAGTGGCAAAAGCTGATGCCGAGGAACAATTAATTAGAGCAAGGGAATATTATGATACAATATATGAGTATTTAAAAAATCTCTAAAGCTTAAATTTTAAGGTATACCACAAAAACATTATAGCTAAATTGTATTTTTATAAAAAAGCTATTGACAACACCATATTTTTATGGTAGTATATCACCTGTAA
>CALZDE010000048.1 GCA_945637225.1 uncultured Selenomonadaceae bacterium | reverse complement strand
CCTATAGAGGTGGGAGTCTTCTGCCACATTATGATAAAATTTTAAGCTAACTTTATCTTTTTACTTTACCATGCCCAAATCTAATAGTCCATTCAGCTATGATACTATACCTATTTTTCTTTAGATATTTTATAAGACGTTTCATGTCATGCTCAGGTATATTAGATTTATTATGTGCGACCTCTCTTCACAAAATATTAAAGCTGACTTAAAAATTCCAAGGATTTCATAGGCTGTTCTACTACACTATGAAGATACATAAGCATTATTCTTTCTGCTTCCATAAGAATTTTACCGCTTATCTTAAATTTATTATCGAGTTCCCAATCTAAATTTTTCAGCAATAAAATAAATTCCCGCACTTCCTCAGAATAAGGTATATCTCCATTCTGCCTGCATTCAGGAGATACCGCCCCACCATCCTCTACGTTAAAAAAGGCATTTCCTTCTATAAATTGACCGCTTCTCACGCAATAATTAAACGACATCTGCATTCCCGACTTTTCTAAAATTTGGAGCGCCGCCGCCAATGCTACCAATCTGGGATTTCTCTTGCCAAAATTTGTTAAAATAAGCCTTAACTGATGGTATAAGTCAGGCTGTGGATAACTTTCTATTGATAAATTATCTACTAATTCAGCTACAAAAGCGGCATATGCAGTTGCATTAAAATCAGAAATTATCGCCTTATGATGATGTATCATAGTGCAGGTACGGACAGTATCAATCCTGTCACCTCGGCTTAACTGTATATCGACCACATTAAATAACTGCAATGCTCCTGCTAATGCGCTTTTTGGTCTTCGGCAGCCAAAAGCAGTAGCGTTTATTTTTCCCTCAGTAGGTGAAAGCAGGGTAATCATCTTATCAGCCTCACCCCAGTTTTTCACGCCAATAATGACGGCTTCTGTGTTATAGGTTGCTATGACAATCCCCCTCCTTCTGCTCACTAATTACTAACTACTAATTATTTTCTATCCATTTCAAAGCCAAATTCCTTCAAAGCCTTGTTACGGTTGCGCCAGTCCTTCAGTACCTTTACCCACAAATCCAAGAAGCACTTATTGCCTAAGAGCATTTCAATGTCCTTACGGGCTTCAGCACCAATTTCCTTTAATAATGCGCCTTTCTTGCCAATGATAATTCCCTTCTGTGAGTCTCTTTCTACATAAATAGTTGCTCTTACATATTGGTCGCCATTATTTCTGACCTTCATTTCATCTACATCAACAGCTATGGAATGAGGTACTTCGTCACGAGTCTTATGAAGCACCTTTTCTCTTACCATCTCAGCTATAATCAGGCGTTCTGGCTGGTCAGTTACCATATCATCTGGATAATACTTTGGTCCCTTTGGCAGATATTTCTTCAATTCGTCTAACAGACCGGAAAGATTTGTCTCTGCCTTTGCGGAAATTGGCACAATACCTGCAAATTCATACTTAGTATTATAGTTTATGATAATTGGCAGTACCGCTTCCTTATCTATCAGGTCTAATTTATTAATCGCTAAAATTACAGGACGTTTGGTTGATTTTAAACGCTCTAAAATATAATGCTCGCCCGGACCGAATTTTTCAGTTGCATCTACTACAAAGACAATTGCATCTACTTCCTGCAAAGTACCTTCTGCCGCCTTTACCATGTATTCGCCCAGCTTATCCACAGGCTTATGAATACCAGGGGTATCCAAAAATACCATCTGAGCATCATTCTGTGTCAGCACACACATAATACGGGTTCTGGTGGTCTGTGGCTTATCTGACATAATAGCAATCTTCTGACCGATAAGACTGTTTATAAGGGTGGACTTTCCCACATTTGGTCTGCCGATAACAGCGACAAAGCCTGATTTATAATTTTCATCACAGTCATTTAAATAAGAAGCACTGTGATCTGGCATGGAAACAGTCTTGCCCTTAGCTGCTGCACCTGGAGCAGTTGCCAATGGAATATTCATGGATTCATCAGCTTCTCCATCACGGGTAATGCCCAAATGTCCCATGACATAACGCTGTTCCTCTTCCATTTCCTTACGTTCTTCTTCTTCCATATGGTCATAACCTAAGAGGTGAAGCATGCCATGCACGGTAAGGAAGGTAATTTCACGAGTTAAGGAATGACCAAAATCCTTAGCCTGTTCCTCTGCCTTCTCTACAGAGATAATGATATCTCCGAGCATTTCATATTCTTCTTCACCCTCTGCCTGAATGATTTCTGGCTCCTCGCTATCGGCAAAAGCAAAGGAAAGTACGTCAGTTGGACGGTCAATATCACGGTATTCCTTGTTGAGCTTATGAATGTATTCATTGTTGGTAAGAGTGATACTTACCTCCCCCTTTTCTACACCATAAAGCTTGCCACAGGTAGAGGCGGCATTGGTGATAAGCTCCTCAATATTCTCGCTGTACTGGGATAAGTCTAAATCTTCCGGCTCTCTGCTAATAATTACATCCATGCTCATTCTCCTTTTTTCTCTTTATTTTCTGCCATTTTTGCCATGCGCTTTTCTTTCTGCTCTTTTTCAAAAGTGTCATAGGCTTCTACAATACGGGTTACAACGTCATGTCGGATAACATCCATCGCTTCCATGCGCACTACCCCTATTCCCTTGACTCCATCTAATATTTCCGTTGCCTGCAAAAGACCGGAGGTAACACCGCGTGGCAAATCCACCTGTCCCGGGTCGCCTGTTATAACCATTCTTGAACCAAAGCCTAAACGGGTCAAAAACATTTTCATCTGCTTATCTGTGGTATTCTGTGCTTCATCCAAAATTACGAAGGCATTTTCAAGAGTACGTCCTCGCATATAGGCTAAAGGCGCAATTTCAATAACACCCTTTGCCATTAATTTTGTGTAGGTATCTAAGCCCAATATATCCTGCAAAGCATCATACAGAGGTCTGAGATATGGGTCTACCTTTTCCTGCAAATCACCGGGCAAAAAGCCTAATCTCTCTCCTGCTTCTACTGCGGGGCGGGTCAAAATTATTTTTTCTACCTCACGATTCCTATGCGCCGCTACTGCCATGACTACCGCTAAATAGGTTTTGCCTGTACCCGCTGGGCCAATGCCGAAGGTTATGGAATTATGCTTAATTGTGTCGAGATAAATTCTTTGTCCCAGTGTCTTTGGCCTTACATGCTTTCCCCTGCTGGTAACTAAAATAGTATCACTGAAAAGATTATGCAGAGCCTCACCTCGGCCCCCTTTTACCAATCCTACACTATAACGTACCTCATGCATGGTTATTGCTGTTCCCTGACGGTGAAGATACTGCAATTCACGCATTATTTCTGCCGCTGGAACTACCTCTGCTTCCTCACCGCTAATGGAAAGCTCATCACCTCTGCTGATAAATCTGGCATCAAAGCCATCCATCAGTACCTTTATAAATTCATCCCTGTGACCTAAAAGAGCCTCTGCCTCCTGTCGGTCCTGAAAGTGAATAATTTCCTCCGCTGCCTTCTGCAAAAGAGCACCCTTCCTTTCTAAAAAGGACTCCGCCAAAAATAAATCCTGACGGAGCCATTTAACATTATTTATCTTCAGACTTCATTACCTGTAAACTTGTGCGTATTACATTGTCAATAATGTAATTAGTAGTAAATCTGGAAATTGCAGGCTTCTGAATTTCTTCTGGAGTATACTTTCCTTCCTTCATCAGCTTTTCAATCTCCTTTGATTTCTTAATAGCCTTCTGAATGAGCTTTTTCTGCTGGGCATCATTTTCAGGCACCACTACTGCCGGCTCTATGACAATTTCATTATTTGTGTATGTATCCAGCATCTTCTTGATGGTATCCTGTAAAGTGACATTCTTTTCTTCGTTGACACTTACAGTATTCTGACTCTGCTGAAGCTGTAAAAGCTGGGCAACAGATACAAGACCACCACCATGAATATCCAGCTGCAAGGTTCCCGGCTCCTGCAAAGGCGGTACCTTATACTGAATGGTATATGTTTCATTTTCCTTGCGGTATGGCTTCAATGTGACCTTTATATCTACAGTTTCTCCCGGCTTTACCTTGGCATTAACCGGTGAAGCAGATACCAGGGAAGCAATAGCACGATCACTGTCCACAGCCACATCTACCTTGACATCAAGGATATTGTATTCCTTCTCCTTGTTAGTGCAAATGAGCTTCATAATGGTTGCCAATTCGTCTACCGCAGACTTTCCTACATCGGCTTCATCATAAAACATATTTCTGCGCTCAATGCTACCGCTTTCCACTGCGTCAGTGCGAATGGTAAATTTAAAATCAGCTGTACTTCCGCTCAGACGGTCAGCAGACTTTGCGATAGCACCATAGGAAACACTGCTTACTAAATCAGGCAAGAACTTTTCATCATAAGCCATGGAAGAATTATATTTTGTCTCAGTATTTAAATCCTTGTCCTTTACATTTACGATAATAGGTACGGACTGAGGGAATACACCTAAAATACCGCCAATGCCATTTTCTCTATCCTGATTGATACGACCAATAATACTGGTGCAGTCAGAAATCTTCATGCCATTGGTTGGACCGCTGGCTGTGCCTATAACAGACGCGTCAGTCATGTAGAAATTAACATTTCCCTTGTGCAAAAATGGATGACCAAAGGCCAAAATCTTGTTGCCATCTATTGCCGTAACCGTGCCAATAGCTGCCAAGGAAAAATCTCCCACTACGGCTGCCACACCAACTGCACTTCCTGCCTTTAATGAAGCATTTCTAATTACCTTTTGATTGCCGGAAATATTAAGACCGCTGGTATTTTCTATATTAATGCCTGATGACTGAAATCTTTCCTTCAAAAATTCAAGACCACGTGGACTAAAGCCTGCTGTCTGAAAATTCATCTTCTGTTCCTGCTGCGGCTCCGCAACGGTGTTTTCTTTTGGCTTATCCTCTGGCTTGCTGTCAGTGTTATCAGCAGTATTTTCTTTTACGGTATCATCCGCCTGCTTATTTTTTTCGTCCTTTTTATCCTTAGATTTCTTATCCTTTTTATTTTCGGCTTTCTTTTCATCCTTGGCTTCAGGCTTTTCTTCCTTCACTTCAAGACCAGCTATCTGAGCCAGCTTATGCTCTGCCTTGTTATACTGCTCTATGAAATGCTTTCTGTCCTTTTCCTTCTGCTCAAATCCCTTTATCACATCTATCTGTGGAAAATGTGTCTGATTTAATTTATCAGGCATTGTCAGAATAGGAGTCATCAGCTCAATAGGAGTAATCAGTGCATTGTACTGGCTCATTTCCTTCAATGTTGCAGAAAGTGCACCAACCAGCTTGCCATTTATATATACAGGACTGCCACTCATACCTGAGAGCAGACCGCCCACCTGTTCCGCTACTGGACCGGAAAGCTTCGCAATAATCCTTACAGTTGCTCCCTTGCCAGCATCCTTTCCAGTTACACCTACAACAGTAACATCCATAGGCTTCAGCTCACCAGAATGATCCACTACCGTATATGCCGTTCCCTTCATGCCAGGCTGTATCTCATTCAGAGACATTATAGCAGGCATGGCAAAAGCAGATGATACTGTAAAGACACATACTGATAAACAGGTCAGCAATATCTTGCGGATTCTATTTAATCTCAAATAAATCACCTCAAATTCACTCAGTCATTTTAGCTACAACAGCCCCTCTTTTTACCTCATCACCAGGCTGTACCATTACCTCGATAACCTTGCCCTTCATAGGTGCTCTGGCTGCTGTAATTTCCCCAGTAAGAGTACGAATACGAATTAATTCTGTGCCTTCTGTAACTGTTTCCCCTTTATTTATTGTCCAGGAAACCTCTCCACTCAAAACAGCTTTGGCTTCTACATCAACTGTGGTAAACTTCATAGCTAAACCTGCAGTAAACAATAATACAGTCACAAAAATAAATGGCAAATATTTTTTTATTAACATGACTATCATATACAAATTCGTCACTTAATTATTTTTTTGTATTTGGCTTATTAGGAACTTTTGGGGCTGGCTTTACCTGCTCCTTTGGCTGTGGCTGATACCACTGTACAGCTGCACCATTCTTTGGTACTACTACCACACCGCTGGCAACTGGACGCTCACCGCCATCAGATGGCTTATTGACAATTGCATTATTCACAACCATTTCACTGGAACCGCCACCATCAAGGTTTATCGCATCTACCGCACCAAAACGCTTCATCAAAGCCGCTGTTTCTTCTAAAGTAGTTCCCCTGCTATGCTCCTGACGGCCATCTATAACAGCCAGCATGATATGACCATTACTCATAAGTCCCATAGCAGTACGTGGTGCCTTGCCAACGGCAATATCGTCTGGAAATTCTTCTTCCTCAGCAGTAACGTGAATCTTGCCATTTCTCAAAAGCTCAGGACCAGCACCGATAATACTAACTGCATCCTCTAAGCCACCCTCAAATACTTCATAAATCTCTGCTTCATCGCCCACTTTTACATCCTTAAAGGCTTCCTTGCTCGTGCCATGAACAGAAACTACGGTTGCATTAGAAGGAATTACACTATTACTCTGCTGTAAGGAAATAACCTTACCATTTCTGATGGTATATTCCATACCAAACTCATTGGTATTGGTCGTCTTGCCATAATTGCTGTTATAAAGAATTAAATTATTTTCACCACGAGAGCTGTCTACACCAGATACAGGAAGGGTAATACCATTGATAGTAACATAACCGCCATAGGCCACCTTGCCAATTTTAACAGAGCCGTCTGCCATTATACCCCAGCCTGAACGGGTGAAATAAGTGGTTCCCGCGGTCTTGCCATTCAGCTTATTTACGCCAATAAGCTCACCATTATAGCTGAAATATCCACCATTTACAGCAGCAGCCGCCTTATTAGTGGAAGCAATATTCTTTACTGTAAATCTTCCTGATGAAACACTGCCTCCTGCCAATACACCCTTTACATCATAAACAGAAGGGTCAACATCCAGAAGCCATGCTGTTACAGGTCCGCCTGCGTCAGTATGGAAATACTTTATCATCGTAAGTCCATCCGCTTCAGCAGTAGTCTTTACCTGCTCATATTCCTTATTGACATCAATTACAAGGCGGTTAGGATTTTTTAAAACAAATGCCTTATAATTAATAGCATCCTTTAAATCTATTGTCAGCAGGGTGCTTGGACCATCTGCTACAGAAAATATCCTTGTGACTACGCCACCCTTCACCGCTGGTATAGAGGCGTTACTGTCACTAATAGTATTAAACATCAGTATTTTCAGTTGTTTGCCACCATCTTCCTCAGTAATGGCATACTCTGGAATACTGGTTAAATCCAGAACTATTCTAGTCTTTATCAGGTCATCACCGAGACGGATTCCCTTAATCATAGGAGAATTGACTGCATTATTGGCCTTTGCAGGAACCTCCAACACCTTTGACTGAATATTGGCTGCTGCAGAAACGTCATGAATATTTCCATTATATATGAATCCAAGTGCCAAAACTGCCAGTCCCAGCCTTGTTAAATATTTTCTCATAATAAGTCCTTTCACTTTACTACAAAAAAAAGTCATGGCAGGAAGCCTGCCACGACCCCATTTCACTTTCTTACGCCTTAATATCCAAGCTTTCTTTGTTATTATCAGATTTATTAAAATGACGCTGTGCCATATCAGCTTTGGCCTTAGCATCAAATTTCAGCTGCTTATAAAGCATGTCAGCTAAACCAACACCACCACCATCAGCAATATTGTCTACCATCTGAGTATCAAGCATATCTCTCAAAATATCATCCGCGTTTGAATTACCAAAAAGCTCATTCTTTGGAACGGTATTGCGCATTTCCCTATACATCATATTGAGAAACATCGCCTCAAAACCTTTACATGCTTCTTTAAGCTTGGCATCCTCTTTTGCTTCCTTAGCATCCTGAGCAGCCTTCAGCTTGGCCTCTGTATTCATCTGGTCAATTCTTGACATGGATGTAGAAATATTATCAATCATATCAAATAATCTCCAAATCTGCGTGTAATGCACCAGCAGCCTTGATTGACTGCAGGATGGAAATAATATCTCTAGGTGTAGCACCTACAGCATTTAAAGCACCTACGATATCGTTGACATTTGCTGTAGAAGGAAGAACGATAGAATTTGCTGTATCCTCACTTACTTCCACATTGTCATTTCTTGTAACCATGGTCGTACCCATGCTCATAGGGTTTGGCTGGCTTACATCCTCAGAACGCTGTACTTTGATATTAAGACCGCCCTGAGTAATAGCAATACTGTCTACTGCAACATTTCCACCCATAACTATGGTACCGGTACGCTCATTGACAACTACCTTGGCTATGCCGTCAGGAGTTACGTATAAATCTTCAATGCCCGCAATAAAGCTGACAACATTATTTCTCTGATAGCCAGGAACAGTAATATCTACACGGCCTGGATTAGCAGCTCTGGCAATACTGCCATACTGTCTGTTAATAGTTCGTTCAATACGGGTTGCAGTAGTAAAATCAGGATTTCTTAATGACAAGGAAATTGATGACATATTTCCCAAATCATCCTCTACACTGCGCTCAACAATAGCTCCATTAGGGCAAAGGCCGACAGTAGGGAAATTCTTAGTAGCACCATTGCCACCCTGACCTGCTGTAAAACCACCTGTGGAAACTGCCCCCTGAGCAACTGCATAAATGTTTCCATTACCTGCCTGCAATGGAGTCTGTAAGAGAGTTCCGCCCTGAATGCTCTTAGCATCGCCGATAGATGAAACAGTTACGTCAATGGTATCACCATCACGAACGAAAGGAGGCAGGGTAGCAGTTACTATAACAGAAGCTATATTTTTTGGCTTTAAGCCGTTAATATCAATAACTACACCGTAATTTCTGAGCATATTGCCTATGGACTGCATAGTCTGAGTCATTTTATTGGAATCGCCTGTACCATTCAGACCAACTACTATACCATAGCCGGTAAGCTGGTTGGAGCGTACCCCCTGTACCTTGGCAATATCCTTGATACGGGAAGTCGCAGAATCAGCAAAAACAGTACCTGTAAAAGTCAACAGACAGGTCAATATAGTCAATAAAGAAATAAACTTTTTCATATTTGCCACCTTAGAACAGTATGTTGAAAATCTGGGTGAGAATACCCTGACGCTGTTTATTATTCAGAGGGCCCTTGCCATCAAACTTAATAGTAGCATCTGCTATCTTATTGGAAGGTATTGTATTATTTACGGAAATATCTTCTGGTCTGATGATACCCTTAAGCGTAATTTTCTCTTCGTTATTATTCTGCCAAATAGACTGCTTGCCTTCAATGACAAGGTTGCCATTATCCATTACATCCACGATAGTAACCGTAAGTCTAGCACTTACTTTATTGGTATTGCTGGTAGAACCTGATGCCGAGAATTTGTCACTCTGACTGGCAGAACCGCCCATCAGCATACGCAGTATTCCTGTACCTGCAGTTACCTCCTGCTCACCGCTTTTACCATTAGATGTATTTTTGTTGGTACTTGTAGAGGTAGTTTCACTAATGAGGATTGTTACAATATCGCCTACATCATGTGCCTTCCTGTCCGCAAACATATTATTTCCCCTGCCAAACAGAGATACAGCATCGGCCTCCATTGGCTGATAACCTGCTGAAAACAGGGCTATCAACAATGCCAGCAAAAAGCTGGTCAAACCTTTGAATTTTATTTTCATCTGATACACCTGCTTTCTAGCCTCATTACTCGCCTATAGATACCGTATTAGCATCTATTACCTTAGCAATTATTATCTTTTTTGATGTTGAATTTAATACTCTGATTCTTTGTCCTATACGTCCCTTTGAACGTGACACACCTTCTGTAGTTACCTGAATACCATTTACATTCGCACGAATAGTAACCGGCATCCCCGGCTCAATAACCACAGGCTCCCATAAAATATGGCGATACAGTATTGTACCCTCTGTCACTGCCTTGTTTACTACCTTGCCTAAAACATCCTCAGCCTTGGTATAATAAACATAATTTCTCAGGCCAATCTCACGCTCTTCAAAACGTATATCATCCTCAGTAAGCGGTTTTTCCGGCTTAATCTGATGGGCTGCTGTTATCATATTTTCAAAAACGCTTATTTTCATGGTACAGCGTATCTGTGTGTATTTTTCACCATTTACGTTAATATTTATCCACACCTGAGTACGATTTCCATACCTTATGCCATTAGGAATAAAGGTTTCATAGTCAATGCGTCCTGCTGGCAGTCTTGCCCCTGCTGGTACATTCACAGCCTCTATTTTATGACGCCTGACCTCACCATTTTCTCTTAGCACACTTTCCAGCTTTGTGGTAGCCAACTGAATGAAGTTTTCACGAACTACTACCTGTGGCAACTGCTCTGTAGGGCGAATTACCAGCTCTGCCGCCTCAGAAGAAGATGTGAAAACCATCATTGTCAGCACCATGACTAATGCTATAAAAGTCTTCATAAGACTATTAACGCTTCAAGCCATTAGCAGTTTCCAGCATGGAATCTGATGTGGTTACTGCCTTAGAATTAGATTCGTAAGCTCTCTGAGAAACAATCATATTAACCATTTCATCAACAATCTGTACATTTGACATCTCTAATGTACTCTGAATAAGAGTACCTGAACCATCAGTACCTGGTGCATTTTCAATAGGCTCACCAGAAGCACCTGACTGAACAAATAAATTCTTGCCTACAGCAGTAAGACCTGCTGGATTTACAAAACGTGCCAAAGTAATCTGACCTGCCTGAGTAGATGTATTTTCACCAGCTACAGTATAAGATACATAACCATCTGAGGAAATTACAATAGAGTCATTTGGCGCATTGGTATCAATAGTGATATTGTCAGCCAGCATATAGCCATCACTGGTTACAAGATTACCATTATTATCCAGCTTAAATGAACCATCACGGGTATATGCAGTAGAGCCATCAGGCATGGTTATACGGAAAAAGCCCTCT
>CALZDE010000047.1 GCA_945637225.1 uncultured Selenomonadaceae bacterium | reverse complement strand
GTCATAGGAAGAAAATGCTTGTTGCATTTTCATGATTGAGGGCGTTATAAAATAAGGGATATGTTTTTTACAAAATTATGTCCTTATGAAAATGGACAAAATTGTCAAATAAGACAGTTTTTTAGTGAAATTAAGTAAAAAAGCCATTTGATAGGCTAATATTGTGAAATCCTGTTTCATAAATGGAACAGGATTTTTTTTGTCTAAATATTGTCTAATTTGCAATTGGACATGTCTAAATGTCTTTAACTTGCTTTATTACGTGCAAATAATATATAATAAAATCAACTTAAGGATAGGATTAATCCAAAACAAAGTTAGAAAGAAGTAAAGCTTCTGAAGGCCAAAGGAGTTTTATTATGAAGCACAATCTAAGGACAATAGCTATTGCCAAGATTTTGCTGGAAGGTGTGAATGATGAAAATTCATCATTAAATGCTTATACAACAATTAATGACATAGCTGTAAAACTGGGAGTAAGCACCAAAACCGTATCCAGGGAATTAACATCATTGGAGGAATTGCTGGCTGAGCATAATTTGCAGTTAGTGAAGAAATACGGTGAAGGTATGAAGTTGGAAGGTTCCGCGGAAGATTTGAACGTGTTAAGTTCAGCTTTACAGGAACAAACCGGGGAAGGTGCTTATACCTCAGATGAAAGACGTTCAATTATCATAAGTAATTTGCTTACAAGTCAGGAACCTATAAAGCTGTTTGCCTTATCTTCTACATTGAAGGTAACGGACGGTACTATAAGTAATGACCTTGACAAATTGGAAGCATGGTTTGCCAAACAAAGCTTGCAGTTAGTAAGAAAGCCTGGTTTGGGGGTTTATCTGGAAGGTGACGAAAGAAGCCTGAGAAAAGCCATAATAAAACATATTTATGATAATGTAGATGAGAAAAAACTTCTCAGCATGGTTGATGAGACCGTTGGTCTGGGAAATGATGAAAACGATAAGAGTAATGAAAAGCGCAGTAAGGGTGCCATGAGCCA
The DNA here is from genome assembly GCA_945637225.1 of uncultured Selenomonadaceae bacterium. Classification (GTDB taxonomy): domain Bacteria; phylum Bacillota; class Negativicutes; order Selenomonadales; family Selenomonadaceae; genus CAMCDL01. The sequence continues at coordinate 10,045 of CALZDE010000047.1, read as the reverse complement.
TCTTCTGAATCTCATGGATAAGCAGATTATCAATAAATTAGAGGGGCTTATTCAGGAGGCAGAAACGGAGTTAGCAACAAATTTACCTGATCAGGCTTTCGTGGGTTTAGTGGTGCATTTATCCTTAGCGGTACAGAGAATAAGAAAGCAGGAATCCATTCATATAGATTCGGAGCTTTTGAAAATTCTTAAGACCAATAAGGAATATGCAGTAGCCAAATCCTTGGCAGATAAGATTCAGGAAGTTCTGGAGATGGAGGTTCCAATAGATGAGGTAGGATACATTACCATGCATCTTTTGGGAGCTAGAAACAGTTACCGTAAGGAAGATACTTCCATGACTGTTATGGAAAAATTCCATCTGGTGCGACTGGCAAAATCCATAATGACTGCGGCTGAAAAGGAAACAGGCAAAAAGCTTTCAAAAAGTACTAGCCTGCTTGCAGGTCTTGTAAATCACTTGGGTCCTTCAATCAGCAGACTGACTATGGGCATGGATATCAGAAATCCTCTTTTATCAGAAATGCAGACTACTTATCCAGATTTGATGGAGCTTAGCCGCAAATGTGTGGGACGCTTAGAAAAGCTGGTAGGAAAGACATTACCTGATTCAGAGATTGCTTATATAGCTATGCATTTAGGCGCAGCGATGCTGGAAAATGAAAATGCCGAAAGACGGACATTTAGAGCAGTAATAGCCTGCCCAACGGGAATGGGCACTTCAAGGCTTTTAGCTGGACGTATAAAAAATGCTTTTAGTGAATTAAAGATAGTAGATGTAGCCTCAACTTTAAAGCTTACGGAAGAATACTTAAAGGAATGTGAAGCAGATATCGTTATTGCGACGGTTCCTGTGCTGGATGTAGGTATTCCGCAGGTAGTAGTAAATTCCTTGCTTACAGATGAGGATATGGGCGCTATCAAGGCTCATTTGAAGCAGCTTAACATGATACATTCAGCCAAAGTGGTGAAGGAAGAAGATAACAGTAATCTAAAAACACAGCAGTTCATATCTGCCTTAGACCAAATGGCACAGTACAGCCAGGCAATAGTACAACTTTTAAATAATTTTTTCCTTGCCGAGATGAAGGGCGAGGCCAATGTACTGGCTGTTTGTGAAAAGGTAGCAGAGCTTGTGTCAGATAGAGAGGACACGAGAAAAGGTATTATAAGGGGCCTTTTGGACAGGGAATCAAAAGGAAGTACCTTAATCCGTGGAACTAATATGATTCTTCTTCATTGTGCCAGCAGATATACTGACAGCTTGCGTTTCGGTGTTATACACTTAACAAAAGGGTTTTATTATCCAGAAATCAGTGACGGTTCAAAAGAGGAAAAGCTGAAAACTATAATGGTTATGCTTGCTCCAATGGATGCCAGTCAGCTTTATCGTGACACGATAGGGCATATAGCTTCCATATTGATGGAACGCTGGGGGCTGATAGAGTTGCTTCATAAGGGCGACAAAGAAAGCATTCATCAGGAACTGACACTTATTTTCAGGGAATTTTATCAAGGAAAATACGAGGAATTATTTAAAAAGTAACGTATAGAGTAGGGGGAAATAAAATGAGTTCACAGAAGGAACAGTCTGCTTTCCAGCAGTTCATGCAGAAGTTCGGCCGATTCCTCAGCGGTATGGTAATGCCGAATATTGGTGCATTTATCGCATGGGGCTTCATCACTGCATTATTTATTCCAACAGGCTGGATGCCAAATGAGTATTTCGCACAGTTAGTAGGTCCTATGGTAAAATGGCTGATTCCATTACTTCTGGGCTTCACCGGTGGTTATGCTGTATATCAGCACCGCGGTGGTGTAGTAGGTGCTATCGCTACCAGTGGCGTTATCGCTGGTTCTGAAATTCCAATGTTCCTGGGCGCAATGATTATGGGTCCTCTGGGCGGCTATATCATCAAGAAGTTTGATGGTATGATTGAGGATTCTATCCCAGGCGGTTTCGAGATGTTAGTGAACAACTTCTCTGCTGGTATCATCGGCGGCGGTCTTACCATGCTGGCTTTCAGCGTAGTTGGTCCTGTTGTACTGTCTCTGAATGACGTATTAAGAGGCGGTGTTGAGGGTATCGTAGCAATGGGTATCCTGCCAATCACCTCCGTTATCATCGAGCCTGCAAAGATTCTGTTCTTGAATAACGCAATCAATCACGGTGTACTTTCTCCACTGGGTATCCAGCAGGCAGAGGAATTTGGTAAGTCCATGTTCTTCCTGTTAGAAGCAAATCCTGGTCCTGGTTTCGGTGTACTTCTCGCTTATGCTCTCTTTGGTAAGGGCATGGTAAAGGGTTCTGCTCCTGGTGCTATCATCATTCATGTACTGGGTGGTATTCATGAAATTTACTTCCCATACATCCTCATGAAGCCAGCTCTGATTCTGGCAGTTATCGGCGGTGGTGCTGCTGGCGTATTCACCATGAGCATTTTAGATGGTGGTCTGATTGCTCCTGCTTCTCCTGGTTCTATTATCGCAGTTCTGGCTATGACTCCAAAGGGATGCTTCTTAGCTAATATGGCAGACTTCCTGGTAGCAACTGCAGTTTCCTTCGCAATTGCTTCCGTTATCATCAAGGCTTCCAAGGACGAGGAAGGCAACTTAGAGGCAGCTACTGAGAGCATGAAGAACATGAAGGCTCAGAGCAAGGGTGCTGTTATTCCTAATGGTCAGTCCGAGATTCAGGTTGCTGGCAAGGACTTAAAGTTCATCGTTTACGCTTGTGACGCAGGCATGGGTTCCTCCGCACTTGGTGCAGCAGCTCTCCGTAAGAAGCTCCGCAAGGCTGGTTATGCAGATATTAAGGTTCAGAATTTCGCAATTGGCAACATTCCAAAGGATGCACAGTTAGTTGTTTCCCATGAAAAGCTCGCACAGCGTGCTATTGATGACTCTCCACAGGCAGAGCATATCTTCGTACAGAACTTCACCGAGAACAACGTATACGACATTGTTATGGACCGCTTAAAGGGTGTAACCGGCAGTGCTGGCCAGGCTAAGATTGAAGAAGAAGAAAATCATGTAGCAGAGGGCGTTCTCTTAAAGGAAAACATCAAGATTAATCAGAAGTCCGTTTCCAAGGAAGAAGCAATTAAGGCAGCTGGTGAGCTGTTAGTAAAGTCCGGTTATGTAGGTCAGAACTACGTTCAGGGTATGCTGAACCGTGAGAAGACTATCTCCACCTATGTAGGCAAGGGTATCTCCATTCCTCATGGTGAAAATGCTGTTAAGGATTCCGTTAAGAAGTCCGGTATCGTTGTACTTCAGTATCCACAGGGTATTGACTGGGGCGATGGCAACATGTCCCATCTGGTAGTAGGTATTGCTGGTAAGAATGACGACCATCTGGCAATTCTGGCAAATATCGCTGGTACTATGGACGAGTATGATGATGCTCAGCTGAACAAGCTCTATAAGACTACTAACAAGGATGATCTGTATAAGGTATTTGTTCAGTAAGATCGATTAGTTAAATATGAATTAAGTGGTTAATTTTAGGGGCGGGAGGCCCTAAAAAAAGGGACCTCCTGTTTTCTTTACTCAAAAACGGCTTAATTCAGGTGGTTTTTGAAAAATTAGGAGGCAAAACGAATGAAAAAGGCAATACATTTTGGTGCTGGCAACATCGGTCGCGGTTTCATCGGTCTTCTTTTAAATAAGTCCGGTTATGAGGTTACCTTTGTTGATGTAAATGCAGATTTAGTAAATGATATTAACGAATTAGGCAAGTACAACATTGAAATCGTTGGCGACAATCCTGAGATTATTCAGGTAGATAATGTAAAGGCTATCAATTCCGCTACTAATTTAGATGATTTGATTGATGCAATCGTTGATGCAGATATCATTACTACCGCTATTGGTCCTAACATTTTGAAGTTTATTGCTCCAAATATTGCAAAGGGTCTTACCAAGCGTGTTGCAGCCAATGAGACTCCATTAAACGTAATTGCCTGCGAGAACATGGTAGGCGGTTCCACCGTTTTGAAGGAATTTGTTTATGCCGCTCTTGATGAAGACACCAAGGCAAAGGTAGAAAAGGTAATCGGTTTCCCAGATGCAGCAGTTGACCGCATTGTTCCTCTGCAGAAGAATGAGGAAAAGCTCTTAGTTAAGGTTGAGCCTTATGCAGAGTGGGACGTAGATGCTACCATGGTAGTGGGTCCTCAGCCAGAAATCGAAGGCTGCAGCTTTGTAGATAATCTTTCCGCATACATTCAGCGCAAGCTGTTCACCGTAAATACCGGTCATGCTTCTATCGCATACCTTGCTTATCAGAAGGGTATCGCAGATATCGGCACAGCAATGAAGGACGAGGAAATCGTAGCTGGCGCACGTGCAGTATGGGCAGAAACCAGCTCCATGCTCATTGAAAAGTATGGTTTTGATAAGGATGTTCATCAGAAGTATGTAGAGACTACTGAAAGCCGTTTCAAGAATCCACATCTTTCCGATGAAGTTACCCGCGTAGCTCGTGGTCCAAAGAGAAAGCTTTCTGCTGGCGACCGTCTGGTATCTCCTGCATTACAGTTATTAGAGCAGGGCAAGACTCCAGTAGCATTGCCAAAAATCATGGCAGCAGCATTCAAGTTTGACTTTGATGGCGACCCAGAAGCAGTAGAAATTCAGGATTACATCAAGGCAAATGGCATTGATGCAGCTATCACCAATTACACCGGCTTAGCTGCTGACAGTGTAATTTTCAAGGCTATCAAGGAAAATATGTAATAAATAAATCCCTCAGGCTATCTCAAACCATTTAACAATCCCCAAAACATAGCTCACAAAAAATACTTCAACTAACCAAACCGAGAACAATAAAAAAGATTATCCTTTTTATGAAGGCGGGCACCCCCAATGTCTGCCTTCTTTTTTTCACATAAATTAAATCAAAAAGCACAGGCAGCTGAGTTTAATAAGCTCGGTACCTGTGCTTTCATGCGTTAATTAAATTTTCCATTGTTACCTCAATTTGTAAAAGCGTCCATATACAGGTCAATAATCAATGCTCCAATAATAAATGTAACTGTCGTCTGAATTGCGCCCATAATCGTGATTTCCATGATTGCCACTCTCCTTATTACATTTTTAATTGAATTGAATTGAAAATTACTTACTGTTGCCAAAACCACTGCGCATATCACTTGCCCGGTTATCCTGTGTCTTAGCCTGACTACTTCGCTCACTGTCACGGCTTGGGAAAACACTGTGAATAAATGAAAATGCCCTTGTGGTATTAGGCGGTGCAGGGATAACACTGTGAGAGAAACTGCGGTTTGAGGTATTTACTTTATCCTGGCCGTTATGCTGTAAGCCAATGCCAAAACCTGCGGCAAAGAGGATAGCGGCGGTAAGAGCAGCTAATGCAAAATTTCTCGCTAACATTTTGATTACCCCCTTTCCGAAGAGGTGTTTACTTCGGATATATATAATGGTTATTAAATTTATTCTTTTAAGTTATTATAGCACAATTTGTAAAAAAAAGCAACTGTTTTTGCAGAAAATGTGATATAATGTTATGGAATAAATGAGGTGATTTAATTGATAAAATATATTTTTTCTGATATGGATGGCACACTGCTTGATGAAAACAGCCAGCTTCCAGAGGAGTTTGGTGAAGTTCTTGCAAAATTAAAGGAACGTGGTGTGACATTTGTTGCTTCCAGCGGACGTCAGTATTGGTCACTTTTAAAGAGTTTTGATAAATATAAAGAGGATATGCTCTTTATTGCAGAAAATGGCAGTTATGTAGCAGACGCTCATAAGGAAATTTACTCTGCCTCGGTGCCTGTGGCGGTGGTGAAGGAAATTCTCGACCATTGTGCAGAGCTTCCTATGAAGCTTTATCCTGTGCTTTGCGGCAAGAAGAAGGTTTATCTGCCGGAGGGGGAAACCAAGCTTATAGAAGCGGTGGAAATTTACAACCCTAATTATCAGGTATTTACGGATATTTACAATGTCGATGATGAAATTCTGAAAATTTCTATTGCTGATTTTGATGGCGGGGACTCCTATCATAACTGCTGCCGTCAGTTTGCGGACTTTAAGGACAGGGTGGATATTACCCTCAGCAGTGAGGTGTGGACTGATTTTATGCCTCTTAATGGCAATAAGGGAACAGCAATTAAAAGCCTGCAGAAAATGTTTGATGTAAAGCCGGAGGAATGTGCAGCATTTGGTGATTTCATCAATGATTTGGAGATGCTGGACTCTGTTTACTACAGCTACGCCATGGAAAATGCCCATGACGAAGTGAAAAAGAAGGCACGTTTCAGGGCAAAGTCAAATGTGGAGCATGGCGTTCTGCTGGCAATACAGGATATGATGGACAGGGGCTTGCTGTAAAAGGTTGGTGATGACATGTCTGCTAATGTGCCAAAGCTAGTAAAGATATTAGTTGAGAGATTGCTGATAGAGCGGAAGCAGAAATATAATAAAGGTATATACCATTTTATTCAGACTGAGTTAGCGTATAACAGTAATCGTATAGAAGGCAGTAAACTGTCTAAGGAACATACTATAAATCTTTTTAATACAAAAACAATTCTTGCTATGAAAGACGAGGTTATCAGCAGTGATGATATAGTAGAAGCGAATAACCATTTTCGTGCCTTTGATTACATCCTTGATGTATACGATGAACCACTGTCTGAGGAAATTATCAAAAAAATACATTTTATATTGAAAAATAATACATCGGATTCATTTCTCGAATGGTTTAATGTCGGAGAATATAAGCAGGAAGAAAACATGATTGGCGATACGTTTACAACTGCACCCGAAAATGTATCTGATGAGGTAAAAGCACTTTTGAAAAGATATTTATCAAAAGCCGAAATAAAAGTTGATGATATAATCGAATTTCATTATCATTTTGAGAAGATACACCCGTTTCAAGATGGAAATGGCAGAGTCGGTCGGTTAATTATGTTTAAAGAATGCCTGAAATATGGAATAATACCATTTATAATCAACGAACAGCATAAGATGTACTATTACAACGGCTTAAGGCAGTTTAAGGCAGAAAAGGGATTTTTAACTGATACCTGCTTATCTGCACAGGATACATTGACAGTATATTGCAGGCGGTTAATATCGGATTTTAACAAAGAATATATTTCATGAACAAAGAGCTATTGCTTCAGTTGTATTGTGGTGGTGATTCTCAAAGGGGTAATTTCATTGTTTTGGTTGACTTTTGGGTACAAATTTTGTAAAATGAGGATATATGTGTCAGTGGCAGATTGAAGGAGAACGTAGCATGAAACTTGATTATCACATGCATTTTGAATATGGCGACTATGATGTAGACTGGGTAAATGGTTTCTTTGAGGCGGCAAAAAAACGTGGCCTTGACGAAATTGGTATTTCTGAGCATACTCATACATTTCCAGAATTTGAATCTTTATATTATGAAGATTTAATTCTTGATGATTCCTTTGTGGGCGAATTTCAGAAAAAATGGCTCAAGAAAAATAAGTTTAAGCATACCTTAGATGATTATTTTAATTTTATGGCAAAATTAAGAGAATTAGGTTATCCTGTAAAAACTGGTATTGAGGTCTGCAATTTCCAGAATCAGGCTAAGGTAAAGGAAATTCTTGATAAATACGATTTTGATTATGTTATCGGTTCCATTCATTTCTTAAAGGGCTGGGCATATGATTCTTCTGAAATAAAAGCAGAATGGGACAAGCATTCCTTAGAAGAAATTTACGAATGGTATGCAGAGGAAGTTGAGCATCTTTGTGCCAGCGGTCTTTATGATGTTTTAGGACATCCTTTCAATATCAGGCTCTTTAAATATATACCTGATTTTGATGTTACTCCTTATTTGGTAAGGGTTGCTGAAGCACTGAAAAAGGCAAATATGGGTATTGATGTTAATACGGGAACATTTTACCGTTATCCGATTGCAGAGATTTCCCCATATCCAGATTTTATGAAAATTGCCGCTGAATACAAATTGCCTGCTATTACAACTTCTGACGCTCATAAGCCAGAGGATTGCGGAAGCTATAATGATGAAGCTAGGGAATACATCAAAAGCTTTGGCTACAAGGAAATAATTCGTTTTGATAAAAGAAAACGTACTATGATAGAGATTTAATTTAGGATTTAGGATGAGGGTTTATTTATGATTAAAATGATTTTTTCCGATATGGATGGTACCCTTTTAACACCGGAACAGAAATTACCTGATGGCTTTGGCGATATGCTGAAAGAATTGAAAAAGCGTAATTGCCTTTTTGTTCCTGCTAGTGGCAGACAGTATTATTCTCTTTTAAAGACCTTTGCGCCTTATAAGGATGATATGATTTTTATGGGCGATAATGGCAATGTCATTCGTGATGGAAAAGGCAAGGAATATTTTGCCGATGTTATTCCACAGGAAACAGTAAAAAGAGTTTATGAAAAATCTGTAGCTATCGACCAGCCATACATTACCTTATGCTGTAAAAATAAAGCATACATCACTCATGCATGGGATAAATATTTAGATGAATGCCTGAAGTATTTTGAGGAATGGGCATTTATTGATAAGCTTGATGATATTGCCAATGTCGGTGATGACGTAGTAAAAATCGCTGTGGCAGACTGTGAGCATGTTGAAGCAGAACAGCGTGTTTATAATCCTTTTGTCGAAGAATTTAAGGATGATGTTCAGGTAGTTTTGAGCAGTAATCTCTGGGTCGATGTCATGAATAACGGTGCTGGCAAGGGACGTGGTGTCAAGGTCTTGCAGGAAAAGCTGGGTATCAAGCCAAGTGAATGTGCGGCCTTTGGTGATTTCCTTAATGACTACACCATGATGCAGGCTGTAGATTACAGTTTTGCTATGGCAAATGCTTTTCCAGAATTAAAGAAGGTAGCAAAATACGAAGCTCCAAGTAATGCGGAGTTTGGTGTTGTAAAAAAAGTTTATGAATTATTGGAAAAAGGATTAATTTAATTATTTTTAGGGAAAATATTTTAGGGGGATTTTTACAATGCTTACCGAAGAAGAGTTACAGTATTTAAGAGACAATATTCGTCAGGTACCAGATTTTCCAAAGAAGGGTATTTTATTTTTGGATATTACAACATCCGTAAAGGACCCTAAATCTTTAAGACTGACTATGGATTTCTTAAAGGAAAAGGTTGCTCCTTTAAAGCCTGATTATGTTGTTGGTCTTGAGTCAAGAGGCTTTGTTTATGGTGCACCTCTGGCAGTGGAATTAGGCTGTGGTTTTATCATGGTACGTAAGCCAAATAAACTTCCTGGTTCCAAAATAAGCGAAAGCTATGGTCTTGAATATGGCAGAGATACCTTAGAAATTCATGCTGATGCAATAAAGCCGGGCGATAAGGTAGTCATCATTGACGATTTGCTGGCTACTGGCGGTACTGTTACAGCTGCTATCCGTTTAATGCAGCGTGTAGGTGCTGACATAAAGGCGGCAGTGCTTCCTATTGAATTAACTCCTCTTAAAGGCAGAGAAAAAATTGAAGAAATGGGTGTAGATGTTATTTCCATGCTTCAGTATGACTTAGATTGAGGAAATTATGGATTTAAAAAAATTAATGCCACAGATTATTAAATTTGGTGTGGTAGGCGGTACGGCTTTTTTCATCGATTATGGCCTGTTACTGTTTTTTACAGATATCTGTGGTATATGGTATTTGTTGTCTTCATTTTTGTCCTATTCAATTTCTACTGTGTTTAATTACTGGGCCAGCATGAAATTTGTTTTTAAGGGCAAGGAGGATATGGGCAAGGGTAAGGAATTTACTATTTTTGTCACATTGAGTCTCATGGGACTTGGTGTAAATCAGGTCGGCATGTGGGGCTTTGTTGATGGCTTTGGCATGGATTACAAGTGGGCAAAGATTATTGTTACCGCTATTGTAATGGTGTGGAATTTCATTACCCGAAAGATATTCTTAGAGGAAAAATCACATTGATATTTTTATTTTATGTGTTATAATAGTATTTATTTTATTTGGAGGATTTTATTTTGACTAAGAGAGTTCGTACACGTTTTGCACCTAG
>CALZDE010000046.1 GCA_945637225.1 uncultured Selenomonadaceae bacterium | reverse complement strand
CATCAAATTCCAGTTCCTTGTAAAGTGCGCCAACAAAGCCAATAATGCCGATTAAGGTAAGAATAACGTCCTTACCGCATATATTCTTAGGCTTTTTGCCAGTCAGTACAACCTTAATTGCCTTTGGTACCTTAAACCATGCTTCACCAGTAGCCATGCCTACACCTAAGTCAGTGGAGCCCACACCGGTAGAAAAAGCATTTACTGCACCATAGGTACAGGTATGAGAGTCTGCACCAATAATGCACATACCAGGAGCAACGATGCCCTTTTCTGGCAGGATAACGTGCTCAATACCTACACGGCCTACCTCAAAGTAATTCTTAATTTCATGCTTCTTAGCAAAATCACGAACAGTCTTAGCAAGACCAGCCGCCTTGATATCCTTATTTGGAGTAAAGTGGTCTGGTACTAAAGCAATACGGTTCTTATCAAAAACAGGACAGCCAATTTTCTCAAATTCTTTTATAGCAGGTGGGGCGGTTACGTCATTTGCCAACACCATATCAAGCTTACAGGTAATAAGCTGACCAGGAACAACGGACTCTAAGCCAGCATGCTTGGCAAGAATCTTTTCGGTCATATTCATTCCCATGAAAAAACCTCCTAAATACGTTTAATCCTTTTAGTAACTAAAGGGACATACTTTTAAAAAACGGCCTACACCAGAACTGGCGTAAGCCGCTATATTTTAAACTTAATTTATGAACAAATCACAAACTGAAAGCTATTAGTCCTTAGACAGATCAGCGCCGTCCTTCAGCCAGGACATCATGCCACGGAGCTTGCCGCCAACTTCCTCAATCTGATGCTCTGCATTCAGCTTACGCATAGCATAGAAGTTTGGCCAGCCTACCTTGTTGTCGGTCAGGAACTTGTTTGCGAAAGTACCGTCCTGAATCTCCTTCAGAACCTGCTCCATAGCCTTACGGCTAGGCTCAGCAACTACGCGAGGACCGGAAACATAATCGCCATACTCAGCGGTATTGGAGATGGACTTGCGCATCTTAGCCATACCACCCTCATACATGAGGTCAACGATCAGCTTCATCTCATGGAAGCACTCGAAGTAAGCGATTTCTGGCTGATAACCAGCAGCAACCAGAGTCTCGAAACCATTCTTAATCAGGGAGCATACGCCACCGCACAGAACAGCCTGCTCACCGAACAGGTCAGTCTCAGTCTCCTCACGGAAGGTAGTCTGAATGCAGCCGGAACGGGTACCGCCAATACCACGAGCATAAGCCAGAGCCAGCTCGAAAGCATGACCAGTAGCATCCTGATAAACAGCGAATACGTCAGGAACACCGCCACCCTGAGTGAAGGTACGACGTACCAGATGACCAGGGCCCTTTGGAGCAACCATGAATACATCTACATCAGCTGGTGGAATAATCTGCTGGAAGTGAATGTTGAAACCATGAGCGAATGCTAAAGCAGCACCGGACTTCAGGTTTGGAGCAATCTCATTCTTATATACTTCAGCCTGCTTCTCATCTGGAATCAGAATCATGATGATATCTGCAGCTGCAGTAGCCTCAGCAACAGACAGAACCTTCAGACCCTTGCTCTCAGCAACAGGCTTGGACTTGGAACCCTCGTACAGACCAATAACCACGTTGAGGCCGCTCTCCTTCAGATTCAGTGCATGTGCATGACCCTGGGAACCGTAACCAATAATTGCAACGGTCTTGTCCTTAATTACTTCCCAGTTTACGTCCTGATCATAAAAGATTTTTGCCATAATAATCTCTCTCCTCACAATGTTCTTGTATTGTATGCTCCCCACGTTCCAGGCCAATAAGTCCGGTACGGATGATCTCCAAAATGCCATAAGGGGCAAGGATGCGGGTAAAAGCAGTGACCTTGTCGTCATCACCGGTAATTTCAAAAATCAGAGTTGTAGGTTGCACATCTATGACACGAGCCCTAAAGAGCTCCGCCATTTTTAACACATCTAAGCGGTTTGTATCGTCAGCCTTGACCTTTATCATAGTCATGCCACGATATACCGACTCCTTGTCTTCAAGCCTCTGTACAGCTACCACATCAGGAAGCTTTTCCAGCTGTTTCATCATCTGGTCAACGAGATACTCATCACCATGAACCACTACAGTAATTCGTGAATACTCAGGAGATTCAGTCACACCAACAGATAAGCTGTCGATGTTGAATTCACGTCTGGAAAACAAACTTGCAACCCTTACCAGTACACCGGTCTGGTTGCGTACAAACACGGATAAAACGTGCTTCATAAATCTTTCCTCCCATTGTATAACAATGCCAGCTGACAGTTGATTGTCAACATGTAATATTATCACTCATTTTGACTAATTTGTCAAGAAGAATTTCACAATAAATTAGTAAAAATATTGTAAAGTTGTAACAAATGTCTTTTGGATATAACATTTTGTGTATACTAACTATATCATTCACCGATAATTCTTACTTCAGGAAACAGCTTTACACCGTTACGAGCGTAAACCTCATCCTGCACCGCCTTAATAAGATTTAAAACATCCTTAGCAGTTGCATTGCCAGAATTTACTACAAAACCTGCATGCTTGGTGGAAATCTGTGCTCCGCCTACCTGCAGTCCCTTCAGTCCAGTCTGATCGATGAGTGTTCCTGCAAAATATCCCTCTGGTCTCTTAAATGTACTTCCGGCACTAGGAAGCTCCAATGGCTGTTTGCTCTCACGACGGAAGGTGAAATCGTCCATCTTTGCCTTAATAGCTTCCTTATCACCTGGCTGAAGCTCCATTGTAATCTCACAAATTATCTGTCCATTATCCTGGAACACGCTGTGACGATAAGCAAAATCAAGCTGATCCTGCTCATAAGTGAGAACTTCACCGCTCTGAGTAACAGTACGGACCTGTGTTACAACATTTTTCATTTCGCCATCGTAAGCACCTGCATTCATAAATACAGCACCGCCGAGACTGCCAGGTATGCCACAGGCAAATTCCATTCCTGTAAGACCGCATTCAAGGGCATACTGAGAGACATGCTTCAGATACGCACCTGCACCGGCAATAATCTTATTACCGCTCTGTCTCTTATATGACATAGGAGCATGAAATTTTACTACAGCACCACGAATACCATTGTCAAGCACAAGTACATTAGAGCCATTTCCCAGTACTGTAAAAGGCATATTCATTTCACGAATTACATTAAAAATACTTACAACTTCATCAATAGTAGATGGAAAAATAAGATAATCAGCCGGACCACCAATGTTAAAGGTAGTATGCTTACTCATAGGCTCCTGTACAAAAAGCTGACCTGGCTGGACTATTTCCTGTATTTTTCTTATAAATTCTTGATTCAGAGCGTTTTCTGTATTTACTGCCATAGTAATTCATCCTCATTATAGTTTATTTACATCAGAAATTTCCTGTGAAAATCCCTAGTTACACATTATACTAAATTTAGCAATTTTTTTCAATAGTTCTTAATAATTTTTTTCTAATCAAATAACAACTATTGAAAATTTCTATCAAAATGTGTTATAATAGGAACAAATTATTTTTTGGAGTCGGATGTTATGAATAAATTGAAAAGCTTACACTCACTATTATTAGTGTTTATAACCTTTACGTGTATGACCTGTCTTTTTACTACGGTCTGTATTTACTTTACAGAAAAGACGGATATACTGGGATTGCAAAATCTTCCTGTAGAAACTAAATTTACTGAAAAAGATGGTCAAATGGAACTTAGCTGGACTCCTCTGCCTTATCCATGTATTTACAAAGTGGAATCCTTCTATAAGACAACCGGCATGATTGAAAATGAACCAGAATATGTTCCTATTAATTCGGAATATACTACTGGTTCTACTTATGTTGTTTCCACTACTGCTATACCAACCTACTATAAAATATCTGCCTATGGGATTTTTGGCAAGGTAGTGGCTTCCCATACCTATGTGGAAAACCCTATTTACGCTTATCCATTTAAGCCTGTCTCTGTTTTTCACTACACAGCTGATAAGCCTGCCAGCGTGAAACCGTTTATCGTATGGCACAGTGTACCTGATGCCGTTCTCTATGAGTTTGAAATTCTCAGCGGTCCGCCTGACAAGGAAAACAATGTCACTCTTTCTACACAAAACCACATATACAGTACACAGCAGGTGTTTACTAATGGCATGCAGTTTGATTTGACACCATACTTGGATAAAGCACCTGTTATCAATGGATACAGACATCTTTATTGGCGAGCTAGAGCAATGAATTTAAAAAAACAGCCTGTCGGTGTCTTTTCTGATACAGAGGAAATTGTTATTTCTGAAAAAGTATCTATACCTAACAAACCGCTCCTCAATAAATTTGACCGTATGCCTAATTTCCAAATGCCGGTTTATCCTGTCTACCATTGGATTCCTATGCTTGGAGCGGCTAAATATGAGGTCGAGCTGATGACACATCCGCCTAAGAAGGAAAATAATACCGAGCCTACTTCTGACAGTGCATGGCGAAAGGCGGTTGATTCTTCCTTTGCCTGCTACGATGAATATGCAAGGCCTTACGCTGGCGATTATTACTGGCGTGTTCGTGCCTTGGATGAAAAGGGCGAAACACTTGGTGTTTACTCCGATACTGACCATTTCACAGTTGATGCTTCTATTCAGCGTTGTTTAGTGGCTACCTTTGGTGACAGTATTACCCATGGCGGTGGGGCGGTTTCCTTCTCTCCTGCCAGTCTCCAGTACAGTTATCAAAGCTACATAACTGTACCTGTTGTTAATCTCGGTCGCAGTGGTGATACATCCGCAACGACTTTAGAGCGTTTTGAGCGTGATGTACTTCCTATTCATCCTCTGAACCTCATTATTATGACGGGCAGTAACAGTCTTCGTGACAGTGGTTTTACGGCAGAAAGCATTATTTCGGATTTAGAAAAAATACGTGATAAGTGTGAAGCAAATGGCATAAGACCTATTTTCCTCACTCTGCCGCCGATAAATCCTGAAAATATTCTTCGGGCCTTCCGCATACCTACCGACCCCAACTGGCACCAGAAAATGTCTGATGTTAATGCCTTTGTCCGCAAACAGCGGTACTACATAGATATTGAAAATTATTTCTATGACAGTACACATACCATGATGGACCCACGCTGGGCAAATGACGGCCTTCACCCAGATATTGAAGGCAAAATGCTGATAGGTGAAGCTATAAGTATAAAACAAAACCTTTTGAAAAAATAACGACTAAAATAAAAAGGGCAGTCACTTTGATGTGGCTGTCCCTTTTTGATACATCTATTTAATTAAATATTACCTGCTACATCCTGAGCATTTTCATATGCTTCACGCTCACTGCCTAATTCCTTGATAGTCAGATTTCTAAGGTAGGAACGGTGCTGCTGGTCGTCCTGATATACAAAACCAACATGCTTTACATAAGGCTCAATAGTACCAATCTTAGCCAATGGAGTTACTACTAACAGCTGTAAATCCAGTTTCTTAAAAAGTTCAAGACCAAAACGTGCGGATTCATCAGAACTCTTGAGGAATGCTTCATCAATTACTACGAAGCGGAAGGTACGAAGCTGGTCACTGCCATCAGGTGCCTTGCCTTCCAAACCGAAGTTGTATACAAGGCTGGCTGCCAAAATTGTATAAGCAAGCTTTTCCTTCTGACCACCTGACTTACCACCACTGTCTGTGTAATGCTCATATTCCTCATTGCCGTCACGCCACTTTTCAGAAGCCGCAAAGGAGAACCAGTTTCTTACATCTATTACGCGGTCACGCCAGCGGATATCTGATTCAGCGGATTCAGGTCTGCCTTTAAATCTGCTAATGATTTCCTGTACCTTCTGGAAACGTTCCTCACTGTAATCCTCGGCACCTGCACCATCAGTACATTCACGTAACTGATCGCGGAAAGCGCGAATTTCTGTATCTACTACTAAATCAGCTTCCAACTGAATATATCTGCCATCATTATAGTCAATCTGGGCAAGAGACTCGTTGATAAGCTCAATACGCTCAACAATTCTGTCGCAGACACCATTTAATTTTTCTCTAAACAAAGCTAACTGACGAATTGTATTTTCTCTGAGAAGATGCTTGAAACGATCCTCAAACTTAGGCAAATCATCCAATTCCAATTTGCTTAAAATCTGACTGTAATCACCAAGAGCCGCTGGTTCACTTCCCAAATCATTAGAAATCTCAGGGAATTTCAGACGGAATTCCTGCATTCTCTCTGCCAGCTGACGACCCTTTTCCTCTCTCTGCTCAGAAACAGTAGTCTTTTCCTTGCTGATATAACGCTGGAAATCATTAAACAGCTTATTCTGATTATCGAGACGCAGGGTATCTTCATTGAATACTACAGCACTATACTGCTCAATAAGAGGTGCGGCTTCAGCAAAAATAGCTGGATCTGCATTTTCCATCTTTGCTTTGGCATCCGCAAGACGATTATCATGGTTCTTTAATCTGTCCTCGCCTCTAGTTACAGCATCACGAAGCTCATTGTATCTCTGAACCAGCTTCAGCTTTTCCTGCATGAGCTTATGCTTAGTAATTTCTAATTCCTTAAATGCACTGTTCTGGTCACGAAGTTCATCCATCTTTCTTTCCTTAAGATTAATTAAGGCTTCAAGACCAGCTACATCTATGTAAGAAAATTCCTTTGTTTCCTTCAAAAGCTCTATTGCCTGCTGACGTTCAAGACACTGCTTGCGGTTTGTCTTTAATTTGGTAATTTCACGCTGAATACGCTTTTCCTCTGTCTTTAAATCTTCAAGCTCTGCTTCTAAGGCTCCAATTTTCTTCAGATTAGAGAAACCAAGCACATAACGGCGACGGTCATTAATATCAAAACGGTCATCCTTTTCGTGACGCTTACCACCTAATTTAACCTGTCCACCCTTAGTAATGGCAAATTTTTCTTTCTTGAAATCATTTATACTTTCACAACAGACATGATTGAATCTCTGCTTCAGTTCAGCAGTCAGCCAGCCAAAATACTTACTGTCATGGCGAATCATCAGCTTACGGCAGGCAGCTTCCTCTGGTAAATCCTCAAAATCAACTGGGAATTCATCAGTTTCAGCACTATAATATACTAAACGCTGTTTTAGGGAATGCTTCTCCATCCAAGTAATAATCTGATTGTAGCGGTACTTAGGAATTAAAAGGGAAATACCAAAGCCGTGAAGCAGTCGCTCTAAAGCACCCTCCCACTCAGCATCTTCCTCCTGTACCTGCAAAAGCTCGCCGACAAAAGGCAATTCATCCTCTGCCAAATCAATGCTCTTACAGAGGTCATGACGAAGCTTAATATATTCAGCTGGAATACTTGACTTGCGGTTTTTCAGTGATTTCAGTTCTTCTTCAGTAGAATGAATAGAATTTCTAAGAGCCTTTAATTCGCTTTCCTGCTCCAAACGCTCCTCACTAAGCTGTAATTCCTTTGCTTTTTCCTTTTTGCCTAAATCAGCAAGACCATTCTGCTGTTCTGTAAATTCATCCTCGTCCTGAGCTGGAGTAATGCCTATAAGTTTGGTACGCTTCTCATACTCAGTCCTATCCTGCTGACGGCGTTCAAGATTCTGCTTATCGTTTACAAGCTCCTTCTCTAAGATAGAAAGCTCCTGACCGCCCTTCTGGAACAGTTGCAGAGTAACATCGTTGAAGGATTCCTCATTGGTAGTCTGTTCAGCTTCAATTTTCTGCAATTCTGCCTTTAATTCCGATAAATTCTTTGTGAGTTTCTCTGCATCTGTACTGCGAAGCTTATACTCGTTCTGTGCAAACCAGACTGGAAGCATGTCTTCCATAATGTCCAGCTTATGTCCCTTATCCAAATCCTCAAAATAGCGGTTGCCTATGTCCACCAATGGTGTCAAGAGTTCCTGTTGCTGACGTGCACGGACTACTGCCTCGTGTGCCTCATCCAAATCATGGAAATGGCTCAAAAGTACCTCTACGTCCTTTGCGGTATCAGGTGGCTCCAGCATATTCTGACGAACAAAGCCAGTAAGTGCATCTACCTTTTTCATAGAAATTGTCTGCTGGAAAAGCTCCATGGACTGTGCAGAACGAATACCAAAACGGCGACGGAATTCCCTTGAATACTGAGTATAATCATCATAAACCTTAGTAAGAGAATCCGCCATCAGACGCTTGCGAAGACTCTTTATTTCACTGCCAAAATCAGTAAAATCCTTCTCAATGCTCATAGTACGGTCAGATACTACATAAAAACGAGCAGGATAATTAGTATCATCCTTAAACCAGAATACCTGTGCCAAGGTAACTCTTGCTCCGATATTCTGATCACCAAAAACAGCTAAAATTACGCTGTACTGATTTCTGTTACGAAGTGCCTCCGGTGTACCTGCACCACTCTCAGAACGCTTCTGACCATAATAGCCACGTACATAAGAAGCAAGATTTCTCTCCTTAGCGGAAGCATCTGCCGCCTTATTATATGTAACCTTCTTTGGTGGTACCAAAAGAGTAATGATAGAGTCAACCAAAGTAGACTTACCGGAACCTACATCACCAGTCAAGAGAGCGGTATCACCATCAATATCAAGTGACCATATATGTTTGTCAAAGGTACCCCAGTTATAAACCTCAAGTCTTAGAAGGCGAAAACCCATCTGACCTGTTATATCCGCATTAAATAAGTCCATCTAAGGTAGCCTCCTCATTTTTGTTTTCATTTTCCTTATCTGAATTTTTTGCTGTTTTTTCATCAGAACTGTCACTGCCACCTTTAATGTAAGCAATATAATCTCCCAGACGTTCCTCAAAGCTTTTCAGCCAGCTTGCAGTAATAAAACTTCTGATAATTTCCTTAACAATATAGGCTTCATCATTTACAAGCTTGTCACTATTATCATCCTGAGTTACATAGCGTTCGCCCTTTACCTGTGCTAAGAACCCCATCTCGATTGCCTTCTTTATATGACGGTCAAGCTCCTGCAAATACTTAGTCTCATTGGAAGCAGCAGGGAAAAAGCCCTTCATTTTCAACTGAATATCAGATTTTCTGATAACGTAAAAGCTGTCACCACTAGCCGCATCATAATCACCGAGACTCTTCCTCAGCGTAATAAGAAGCATGCTGAGACCATAGCTTAACTGGTGGCGGTTGACAAGACGAGG
Source organism: uncultured Selenomonadaceae bacterium (assembly GCA_945637225.1). Classification (GTDB taxonomy): domain Bacteria; phylum Bacillota; class Negativicutes; order Selenomonadales; family Selenomonadaceae; genus CAMCDL01. Next base: position 1,975 of record CALZDE010000046.1, on the reverse strand, counting down.
TAAATTCTCATTCTCCACCTGACGAAGATATGCATAGCCTGTGCCCTTGTCAAGATAAAGACGCAAGCCAATCTTCTCAACATATTCTGCAACTCGTGCCTGATTTTCCAAAAGTGAATTCCAGAGAATAGGCTGTGCCTCCTGCTCTATTACTCCCCTCATCAAAGTGATAAGACAACGGGAAAATTCCATTTCATTATCCTTTACTTCTAATTCCTGCTCCATCAAGCCTGCTCCTTCCCGTTGGTTTTATTTTTGGCAGATTTCTTTTTCTTAGTCTCATTATCGTGATGGAATACCATATGGTCACAGAGAGCCGCTCTGTTATCATAGCCAAGATTAATGGTATCCTGTTTTTCTGTAAAGCCCTTAGGGTCATGACTGGCAAGCACCATATAGGTAAGTAACTCCGTAAGACCCTTCTCTAATGGGAATTTCTCCAGCAATTCTTCCAAGGCAATTTCCTTCTTGCCACTCTGCTCCATAACAGAGCCAATTCTATCCTGTAATTTATGCCTGTCAACGTAAACCTGCTTAAACATAACCTCAACAGAAGGCTGATGATCGCCCTTCTTAATATCGGTATTTTCAATGACTGGCTTACGGGGCGGATTAAAGAGCGGTCTGTCCATGAGAATATCTAAGGTAGGTGCCATCTGATCCATATCCATGAAACCACCCTTTGGCATATTGTCCTTTACCTGAATTGCCTTATCCTCAATACTCTTAATCAAGCCGTAAATATAACGCTCCTGATTGAGATAATCCTCATCCACATACTGACGAATCTGACGGGAAAGACTAATGACAGTCTTTTGAACCTGTGCAGCCGCCTGTGCCCATTGACGACGAATATGAGAAATATCTAAATCCTTGTTTTCTTCGCGGATAACTTTATTTTTCATCAGCCTGCCAAGAATTGCCTCCAATTGGAGACGATTTTCTTCGCTGGTAATATATTCCCAAAAGGCAGAAAAGCTTCTGCCCTGATCAGAATGCACGATAAAATCTCTGTCCTGAAAGAACTTTTCCAGAAGCTCGCCCTTGCCCTTTTTCCACGTGATAATGTGCTCCATGAGCTGACGTTCCAAATCACGGAAATTTTCCTCTACCTCACGGAAATCACCTAAAATTGCTCTGGCAATAGTAGCCGCATGACGGAAATCCTCACGAACATGAATTTCTTCTGGTGGTGCTATTTCTCCGCCATCCTCCAAACGAAGAATTTCCTTATCAAGCTGTTCTCTCTGTTCCTTCAGCTTGCGAATACGTGTATCTCTGTCAAGATTGGTATTATTATCAAGGTCAGTCAAAAGATTAACTACGTTCCTGATACGTGACTCCGTACCGACAAAAGTCTGTTTCTTCAAGGAATAAAGCCACTCAATAGCCTTCTGAGCAGCGGCAGTCAAATCATAGCATGGTTCATCCTTCTGATAAAATCTTCTAAGCCATGAATGCTGTGCATCACACCACGCCGCTAAGTATTCACGAGCAGGACGAACTGCTTCTGTCAATGCTCCACTTGATTTTTGTGCTAAAATAAAATTCTCTAAATCTTCTAAAAGCTGATCCTCTGCAACAGAACGTTCATCCCTTACAATAAATTCACTATACAAAAAAGCTGCAACGAAACTACATTGTTCCGCCGCTAATAATCGCCATGCAGGATGTTGGTCTCTAAGCTGGACTAGCTGGGCATACTCCATATGCTGTGCAATCTTCACATGAATGTCCTCCAAAATAATAAATTAAAACGTCCGAACATATTCCTAATTCTATGATATTATACCATATATAAAAGATTTACGTCAAGTTAATTGTAAATAGGATATTACCTTCATGATATTTTTAATTCACAGTTAGTAGTATTGTTTAATATAGCCTAACTTTTTTAGTTATAGGTTATTTTAGAATAATCAACAGTAAAAATACTAAAGAAAAACGAGAACATACCATTATAGATATGCTCTCG
>CALZDE010000045.1 GCA_945637225.1 uncultured Selenomonadaceae bacterium | reverse complement strand
GTAGCTTTTTTTGTTTTCTCTTATTACAATGTTAAAAGTTTTTGAAAAAATAAAAAGAATTAAATTTTCTGTCCTCCCGGATTTTCTGGGAGGATTTTATTTTAGCCGACTCATTTTCCTATTGAAAAAATATACGAAATAGTGTATTATATAGTGAGGGAAGCGTGTAGGAAAGGTGGTCATGTATATGGGCAGTAATTATAGAGATAGTAAGGGAGCCGCTATACGGCGAAATAATCAGACCCCATCAGATTCAGTATTACGCCGAATACAGTTTTATTTTGATGCATTACAGAGAAATACTGATAATTATCTGTTTGTAACAGATATCGGGTATAATATGGTAATGGTATCCAATAATTTAGCTAGGGACTTTGGTTTGCCAGGAGAGGTCTTTGAGGATATGGATCGCTATTGGCAGCCATTAATTCATCCAGACGATATAGATCGCTATTTACAGTCTATGACAGATATGATGCCTTCTGAGGGTTCATCACCTAAGACAAGCGGTCATGATCTGATGTACAGAGTTAAGAGAGTAGATGGTGAGTATCAGTGGATTCGCTGTCGTGGCGTGCTTTCCTATGACAGGCGTACTGGAACTCCTTTTATGTTTGCAGGCATTATCTCCAAGCTGAATGAAGCAAGCCAGGCTGACCATGTTACAGGTCTTCTCAGTAAACAGCGTTTTGAAAATACAGTTATTGATGCACTGGAGTATTATCGTAGTGATAATATCGGCGGTGCTATTATGATTTTCGGTTTGGATAATTTCAAGCTGATTAATGAGACATATAACAGAAATACAGGCGACAACCTTCTCCGTAAGGTTGCCAGAGTTTTGGATTCTGTACTTGGCGAAAATCAGCTTCTCTATAAGCTTGATGGCGACGAGTTCGGTGTAGTTTGCCCTGGTATGACAGAAGCAGAAGCAGAATACCTTTTCTGCAAGGCACAGAGAGGCATGAATACCATTCAGGAAATTGATGGGCATAATGTTTTCTGTACTATTTCTGCGGGTACTGTATTTTATCCACAGGGTGGCAAGGATTATCAGGTACTTCATAAGCATGCAGAGGCCGCACTTGATTTAGCTAAGCATGCAGGCAAGAATCAGAACTGTGTATTCAGCCGTGAACAGTATAATCGCTGGCTTCGTTCCCGCAGTCTCAGAGAGAATATGAGAGCAAGCGTGGGCTATGATTTCAAGGGCTTTGAGCTTTATTTCCAGCCACAGGTTTCTGCTAAGGATAAGCGTATTTTGGGTGCTGAGGCACTGCTTCGCTGGTTTAATGCTAATGGACGCATGGTTTCTCCTATGGAATTTATTCCAATTTTGGAGGAAACTAAGCTTATTATTCCAGTTGGCCGCTGGATTTTGGAAACAGGTATCAGAATTTGCAAGGAATTCCAGCAGTTACTGCCAGGCTTTAGAATGAGCATAAATCTTTCTTATGAACAGCTTCGTGATACTTCTATAAGAGGCTTCATAGAGTACTGCCTGGAAAAATATCAGCTTGAGCCTAAGTGTGTTGTACTGGAGCTGACAGAAACCAGTATTATGAACGACTGGACATTTGTAAATGAACAGTTTAATGAATTAAGAAAAACAGGCATTATGATTGCTATGGATGACTTTGGCACAGGTTATTCTTCTTTAGCGTGCTTAAAGAGTCTTTCCTGCGATATTGTCAAGATAGACAGGGCGTTTGTTACTAATATTACAGAAAATGATTTTGACCAGAGACTTGTAAAGTCTACTATTGATATTTGTCATAGTATAAATATTAAGTGCTGTATTGAAGGCGTTGAGACAGAAGATGAATACAATATGGTTACTGATAACTGCGGTGCTGACAGTATTCAGGGCTATCTGTTTGGCCGTCCAGAGCCACAGCAGGTATTTATTGATAAATATCTGAGTAAGAAAACCGAAGAATAATAAAAAGCAGTATTTATAAATAATATTCTGAAAAGATGGAGGTTTAGGGCTATATGGGTAGAAGTAAGGGAGAAGATGGTATGCAGGACGTTACATTGCTGGGAAATCAAAATGTAAAATACAGTTTTGATTATAAACCAGATGTATTGGAGACTTTTGATAATAAACATCCAGATGTGGATTACTGGGTAAAGTTTAACTGTCCGGAGTTTACAAGCCTGTGCCCTATCACTAGCCAGCCGGATTTTGCTACAATCTATATTTCTTATGTACCAGATATAAAAATGGTGGAAAGCAAATCCTTGAAGCTGTATCTTTTCAGTTTCCGCAATCATGGTGATTTTCATGAGGATGTTGTGAATATCATTATGAAGGATTTAATTAAGCTGATGGAGCCACGTTATATTGAGGTATGGGGCAAGTTCTTGCCAAGGGGCGGTATATCCATTGATCCTTATACAAATTACGGCAAACCAGGTACGAAGTTTGAGAAAATGGCCTGGGAACGTTTTCGGCAGCACGACATGGCTGGTATGGATAAGGTTGATAACAGATAAAAAGAAGTTAGGTGGGAATCAAAATGAATAATTTGATGCGCAAGGTGCTGACCAGGCGCAGTGTGTACACGTTTTCAGCTAATTTGCCCAAGGATGAAGACTTAATGGTAGTGCTGGAGGAAGGAAAGCTGCTGTCTAATGCGGAAACAAATCAGATATGGCATTTTACAGCCATACAGAATAAAGATGTAATAAAAAAGATATACGAACTTAGCATAAGTATTTTGCCTGATGGCACTACCATAAAAAATGGTGCAGAAATGCTCCTTAATATGCCTATGCTGTTAATCATTTCCGGCTGTAATGTAAAATATGCCGAGGATGCGGCAAATAGTCTGTTTGGCAGTATGATGCTGGCAGCAGAAAAGCATGGACTCAGTTCCTGCTGGCTCAGCGGTGCTTCAGATGTTGATGTCAATAGCGAGGAAGCTCAGAAGCTTATGCACGAGGTAAAGAATATTCTTCAGATTCCTGGGGAGTATGTACCGCTTTGTATAGGTGCCTTCGGTTACAAAAAATCTAAAGAACCTGCTAGGGTTACTAAGGTAGATAGTATAATAAATATAATCCGGTAGTTTTCGGAAATTAATTACAGGCTCATTTACGGGGCCTGTTTTATTTATACATTAAATTAATTTAGAAGGGATTTAAAAATTTTTGTAGAATATGTAAAGGAGAATAAGATTATGCCAATGTACAAAAAATCAATGCTGATACTTCTGTTATTGCTGACAGCTGCAGCTGGAGGAAGCCTTTACGGGTATTCAATCAGTGACGAAGCGGTAAATATTGAAGCAAAGGGGGCGGAGGTTACTGGAAAGGAAGAAAATAAAATAAGTAAAAATGAAATTATTGTCTACGTCTGTGGCGAAGTAAATCAGCCGGGATTAGTGACAATAGAAGAAGGAATGAGAGTGGCAGATGCAGTAAATAAGTGTGGTGGTGTTCTGCCAACAGCTGACACAAACAGTATTAATATGGCACAGGTATTAAAGGATGGTATGGAAGTAAAAATTCCAGCAAAACTCGTAACTTCACAAAATACTAATGGAAATATTAATAAAACTTCTGAAGCAGGTGGAGCCGTTGTTCAGGGGAATAGCTTAGTAAATATCAATCAGGCTGATAATAAGACATTAGAAACTTTGCCAGGAATAGGCCCAGCTATGGCACAGAGAATAATAGATTTCCGCAAGGAGAATGGAAGCTTTCAGTCTGTGGATGATTTGCAGAAGGTAAAGGGAATAGGAAAAGCAAAATTTGCTAAAATAAAGGATAAAGTTACAGTTTAGAGTTAAATATTATGAGGAGGAAATGATATGACTTTTATGGAACAATGGGGACCTTCAATAGCATTGATGGCAGTTTCAATAATTATTGGTGCAGTATGGCATAAAATAATTTTGGAGCCACTCAGTAAATTAGTTGAGAAAACAGAAACATTGGTAGATGATTATATAATTTCAGCTATCAGCAAGCCGGGAAAATATTGTATATGGATGTACGGCTTGTATAAATCCTTAGATTTAGCAGGCTATAACGAAGCAGGAATTACACTGGTGATGAGGGGTGCTTTTCTCATCTGTATGCTATGGTTTGCCTTCCGATTAGCTGATTACGAAAAAAATGACAGCGGTCAAAGTGAAAATGAGTATGAAGGATTTATTCATTACCTTTTAAAAACAAGAAATGTAGAATACGCTGATACCATAGCAAATATGCTTTCCGCAGTAATACGTATGATAATATGCCTGTTGGGATTTGCAATTATCTGTTATTCTATGGGCTATGATATAAGTGCCTTTGTTGCCTCTCTGAGTATTGGTACTGCAGCACTTGCCTTTGCCGCAAAGGATTTATTTGGAAACATATTTGCAAGCTTAATAATCCTCATGGACGCACCATTTAGGGAAAAGGAATGGATTGCTTCAAAGGATGTAGAGGGAATAGTAGAAAAAATAACCTTACGCAGTACCAGTATAAGAACTCTTTCTGGTGAGCTGGTATATGTACCAAGTTCAGTTCTGACAAACGGCATGATTATTAATAGAAGCCGTAATAAAAAACGCAGAATTTTATTAACAGTAAAGCTGGCTCTTGAAAATAATTCAGAGGATATCAGAAAAATTATCAATGAAATAAATGATTACCTCCGCAAGGATGAAGACATTATTCATGAAGAAAGCAGTATCAGAGTATATCTGAAGGAAATGACAGCAACAAGTTACGACTTAGAAGTACTGTGCTTTACTGAATATGTAGATTACATGAATGCCAAAAAGCATACGGATGCTATCAGCGATGTAAATCTCTTTATAGCAGATACCTTGAAAAAGCATGATATAAAACTGGCATTTGAGGGCAGTAAAGCATATATTAACTATGGTGATGCAAATAATGATAAAAAATGTAATTAGGGGTAATAATTATTTTATGAAAAATGAAATTTTATTATTCATCAGCCAAAATAATTAAGCAGGTTGTTTTGACTTTTTAATGATGGATATATAAAAAGAAACCTGATTAAAATACTAAATCAGGTTCCAATAATAAATTAATATAGTATTTGTTTTTAAAGGCATTCTCTTAAAAATTCTGGTGAATTAAGTGCTTTATCAATTATTCTGCTTAATATTCCAGTATAGCCTTTACCAAGTTTCTTTGCTTTGTCTAAAGTATCAGGGGAGAGACGTATGGAGACAATAGGGTTCTTTCTTTCTTCTCTGCGTTTTTGGGCTATTTCGGCAAATTGTGCAAATTCTGCTTCTGTAATTTCAGGACATTCATCATCAACAATAATCGACTTTTTTGATGCTTCATCTAATTCTATGAGCTGTTCGTTTGTAAGAGGTGCTTTTACATTTATAGTTTTACGAATTAAAGTCATTGTACATCTTCCTTTCACTAGCAGTAGCTAAACGAGCTGAAATAAGTCTTGTATATTCACCACGTTCTGTAAATATTACGGATAAATATTTGCCAATATAACCAATTACTTTGTATCGCTCCTCATCGATACTATGAGCTACGTCTGGAATTTCTATTCGGTTATCATCAGCAAATACAGCAGTAGCAGTTTCAAAGCTGAGTCCATGCTTTTTCTTATTTATAGCGTTTTTGTTGGAGTCCCATTCAAAGTTCATTTCATAATTATTGTAAAATGTATCCATACTATGTATTATAACATATTGTATTACATTTTGCAATCTGTTTTTAGGGGTTAAAATTTACCAAGGAAAGGATTTTTATGTTGAAACGGTGTTTATTTAATATGCGGGAGGGAAAGTATCCGAAAAGCTTTCTTAATATTTGCTTGTTGATATTTTCCCTTGGAATTTTATTTGGTGATAGGGATATAGGAATGCTTCCATTAGGAATATTGCTTATAGTTTTTCTAGCCTTGAGTTTTATATTGACCTTAAAGCAGAGTAGATTTACATTTATCGTAGTCGCTCTGCTATTTTTTATATTTGGAAACTTTCGGAGTAATATTTTCTTAAATCCTGGAGATTTAGATATTTCTAATTATTGGGGTAAGGAAGCTGTTGTTTGTGGTACTTTGGAAGGTGATCCACGTGTCAGAGAGGATGAAAATGGTGAAATTCATTTACGTTATGTGGTAAAGGCTGATACGGTAAAATCAGATAAAGAAGAAAAACGAGCGACAGGGAAAATTATTGTTTATAGTAAATTTTCAAAATCAAATGATAAAGATAATAAGGATACTGATAAATACGGCAGGTCTGGTGATTATATCAAGGTTAGTGGTAAAATTCGTCAGCCTCATGATTATCAGAATCCTGGCAGAATGAATAATATTATGATTCAGCGAAGTCAGGAAATAACAGCGCAAATGTCTGCTCATAAAGCTGATATAGAAGAAAGAGATGGGGATTTTCTGTTGAGGATGGCAGGAAATATCCGTAATTTTTATCGTGAATTAATGGAAAAGGCTATGTCAAAAGAAGATGCCGCAGCTATTTTTGCTATGCTCTTTGGTGGTTATCAGGGTATAAAGGAGGAATTGCTGGAATCATTTACTACTACAGGAATTGTTCACATATTATCGGTTTCCGGCTCTCATATTACTCTTTTGGCTGGTACAGCTGGACTGATTGGAAAATTGCTTCGTTTACCTGACAGGGTAACAATAATTTTAGCGACTGTTGTTATAATAATTTACGGAATTTTAGCAGGGGCAGTACCGCCTGTTATCAGGTCTGCTATTATGGGAATTTTGACTTTAATGGCTATGACTATGGGACGGGAAAAAGACGCTAGACATATTTTATCGTTGGTTGCACTTTGTATGCTGATAAATTCACCTTTATTAATCTATGATATTAGTTTTCAGTTATCCTTTGGAGCTACTGCTGGTCTTGTATATATTGCACCTGTTATTAGAGAATATTTAAGAAAAATTAAAATAAGAGATAAGAAAATATCAGAATTTTTTGCAGGAAGTATAGCTGTTACTATAGGTGCTCAATTATCTGTTTTACCGCTTATTGCATGGTATTTCAACGTAATTTCTTTCAGTTCATTGCTGGCAAATTTAATTGTAGTTCCAATAGTGGAATGGATAATTGTTATTGGCTTATTTGCAGGCTTGATAGGTGGCATTTTTCCTTTTGTTGGTAAAGCAGTTTTTATTATAGCTAGTCTTATGTTAGGCTTGGTCTATGAAATGACAAAGCTTATTGCCAAGCTTCCGGGGAGCAAGTGTTATTTGCCAACGATGGGGATGGTAAGTTGTATTATTTATTATATTATTCTGTGGATAAGTATTCAGAAAAAAGAAAAATTAGATATATGGTGGTGTTATGTAAAGGAAAACATTTGGAAATTTAGTGGGGGAGTAGCTTTTATTACTGTATTTGCATTATGCTTTTACATGACAAAGGAAAAGCAGATGGAAATGCACTGTATCGATGTAGGGCAGGGATTAGCGTGGCTCTGTAAAACTCCAAATGGTCATGCTTTTATGATTGATACTGGCGGTACCAGAGATAAGGGATATGATGTTGGAGCGAGAGTGGATGTGCCGTATTTACTTCATTATGGCGTAACGGAGCTTGATTATATTTTTCTTACTCACGCTCATTCAGACCATGCAGGCGGTGTGAAGGGCGTAATTGAAAAAATAAAAACAAATGCTGTCATGATAGGAGATGAAGGAATAGACGAATACAAGAAGGTAATGGGAAATTCTGAAACGGTACGAAAAGAAAAAATGTTAGTATTGAAGGAAAATACGGAAATGGAAATAGATGGTGTAAAAGTAGAAATTTTATATTCTCCTACCAAGGAAAATGCAGTATCAGCAGGAAATGCAACAGGGAATGAGTTTTCTAATCTTTTCCGTATCAGCTATGGAAAAGCTTCTTTTTTAATAACAGGTGATTTAGTGAAGGAGCAGGAAGCGGTTATTTTGGAAAAAGGGACTGATGTAGGGGCAACGGTGCTTTCTGTCGGTCATCATGGCAGTCATACTTCAAGCTCAGAGGAATTTTTGCGGTCTGTAAATCCTAAGTGGTCGGTTATAAGCTGTGGTTTTGAAAATTCCTTCGGTCATCCGCACAAGGATATATTGGAAAGGCTAGAAAATTGTACCAATAGTGAAATTATGCGGACAGATTTGCAGGGTGCGATTATTTTTCGTACAGACGGCAGGAAAATGAGTGTTGAAAAATATATTGGCTAAGAAGGATTTTTGGGAAGGGATGTAGAATATACGAATTAATGAATATTTCGGTTTTGTGTGGGAGGTTTGTTTATGCAGAAAATTTTCATTAGTGCGATTATGGCTGGGTTTTCCATAGGTTTAGGCGGTACGGTATTTTTAAGGATAAAGGACGCTTTTCCCGGCGGTAATGTTGTGGGGGCACTTTTGTTCAGCGTGGGGCTTTTTGTGGTATGTACCAGAGCGTATGCACTCTACACTGGCAAAGTCTGTTATATTTTTGATAACGATATGAATTATTTTAAGAACATAGGCATTATTTGGCTGGGAAATTTGGTCGGTACAGGAATAATTGCCGGAGCGGAAAGAATGACTACTATTTGCGGTCCTAAAGGAATAGATACGGTGGCTGCGACTATGGTGGCTTCCAAGATGGGAAGTGATTATCTATCATTATTTCTTTTGGGTGCATTATGTAATATTTTCATTTTTATTGGTGTCAACGGTTATGCTAAAAATCCTCATGAAGTAGGAAAATATTTAGCGATTATTCTTGGTGTAGTCTGCTTTATTCTTTGCGGGAGTGAGCACTGTATTGCTGATATGTATTACTGGTGGGTGTCTGGCGTAATGATGACTGACCCTGTTAATTCACTTATTTGTATAGCAGTCATTACATTGGGAAATCTTTTAGGCGGTGTAATGTTCCCTGTGGTGGAAAAATATATTTAAACAGCATGAAAAAGGCTCTCAGCACTAAAATGTTGGGAGCCATTATTTATTGAAGATTTTTGCATTTTGTTGTATAATTTAGTATATGATGATAAATTTTGGAAAGGATTGAGATTAATTGTTAATTTTAGCATCAGCTTCACCTAGACGTAAGGAACTTTTAGAGCAACTCGGTGTGGATTTTAAAATAGAGGTAGCAGATTGTGATGAAATAATGGATGATGAAATAGCTCCTGATGTTTTAGTGCAGAGAAATGCAAGTGAAAAGGCAAAGGCAGTAGCAAAGCTGAATCCACAGAATACGGTTTTGGGTGCTGATACTGTGGTAACTATTGATGGGAAGATATTAGGCAAGCCAAAGGACAGAGAAGACGCTTTTAATATGCTGAAAAAGTTGCAGGGACGTTCACATTATGTTTATACAGGAATTGCATTGGTATACCATAATGAGGAAAAGTGCATTGTAAAGACGGAAGCAGTAGGAACAGAAGTCTTTTTCGGTCCAATGACTGACAAGGAAATTGAGAACTACGTAGCGACTGGCGAGCCTATGGACAAGGCTGGTGCATACGGTATTCAGGGAAAAGCAGGGGCATTTATTGAAGGTATAAGAGGCTCTTATTCTAATGTGGTAGGGCTTCCGATTTATAACGTGAAGAAAATGCTGGACAGTATTAATAAAGAGTAAAAAATAGAATAATTTGATTTTTAAGGATGGATATAATATGATTACTGGAGAGTTAAAGAATAAGATTGATAGAATATGGGAAACCTTCTGGACAGGCGGTATTACTAACCCATTAGATGTAATAGAGCAGTTTACCTATCTTATCTTTATAAAACAGCTTGATGAGGTAGAAACTCAGCGTGAAGCCGATGCCGCAATTCTTGGATTTGAGCCGGACAGAATTTTCCCTGATGAGTGCCAGGAATACCGCTGGAGCAAGTTCAAAAATTTAGGTGATGCCGCTAAGATGTATGAGCTTATTCAGACGAAGGTATTTCCGTTTATTAAAAATCTCCACAGTGACAGTGAATCAGCCTATGCCCGTTACATGGGAGACGCTATCTTCAAAATTCCAACTGCCGCTATGCTGAGTAAAATTGTAGATGGTATTGACGCACTGGAAATTAATGAATCAGCTGAAGGCGGTGACAGCAAAGGCGACCTCTACGAGTATTTGCTTTCTAAGGTAGCGACTGCTGGTACAAATGGACAGTTCCGTACCCCACGACATATCATTGATATGATGGTTAAGATGGTAAAGCCAAACCCAGCAGATAAAATCATCGATCCTGCTATGGGTTCAGCAGGCTTTTTGTGTGAGTCTCAGAATTATATAAGAAAAAATCATGCGGACCTTTTTATGGATGATACTAAGAGGGAGCACTTCAACAATGATATGTTCTATGGAAACGATATGGATACTACCATGCTTCGTATCGGTGCTATGAATATGATGCTTCATGGTGTAGAAAATCCAAATATCAGCTATCGGGACAGTCTTTCAGAAAAAAATACAGATGTAGACAAATATTCCTTAGTTTTGGCAAATCCGCCATTTAAGGGAAGTCTTGACGCAGAAGCCGTATCCGCAGATTTATTGAAAATTACTAAGACCAAAAAGACAGAGCTTCTTTTCTTAGCACTCTTTATCCGTATATTGCAGAAGGGTGGACGAGCAGCCGTTATTGTTCCTGATGGCGTACTCTTTGGAAGCAGTAAGGCTCATAAGCAGATAAGAAAGGAAATTATAGATAATCATAAATTACAGGCGGTAGTATCAATGCCAAGTGGCGTATTCAAGCCTTATGCGGGAGTTTCTACAGCAATACTGTTTTTTACCAAGACAGGTGCAGGCGGTACGGATAATGTGTGGTTTTATGATATGAAGGCCGATGGTTACAGTCTTGATGACAAACGTCAGCCAGTAGAAGATAATGACATTCCAGATATTATTGCAAGATTTGAGAATTTAGAAGCAGAAAAAGACCGCAAACGCACCGAGCAGTCCTTCTTTGTACCTGTGCAGGAAATTATAGATAATGGCTACGACCTTTCTATCAACAAGTACAAGGAAGTGGTGTATGAAAAAGTTGAGTACGAGCCAACCGATGTTATCTTAGGAAAGATAAATGCATTAGAGACTGAAATTCAGAGCGAATTGAAGGAGCTTCAGAAGCTGTTAGCGGATTGATAAAAATGTACAAAGGTAGTGTGATTTAAATGAAGAAATTTAATGGAACGTATTAAAAAATATAGGTGGTGTTAATAATGCTAAAAATTGATGAATTAGATACTATAAAATATCTAGTGAAATGTATAGTAGATAAAATATATCCTCTTAGAGTATATTTGTTTGGTTCCTTTGCTGTTGGGAAAAATAATGCTAATAGTGATTATGATTTCTATGTTATTATGCCAGATGATACTCCAAATAATTTGTATAGATTGATGGCAAAAGCTCAGGTTGCAGTATTGAGTAAAACAAATCGTAGTGTTGATATATTAATAAAGAAAAATTGTGACTTTGAATTAAATAAAAACACTAAATTTACTTTTGAAAATCTTATACATGAGAAGGGT
>CALZDE010000044.1 GCA_945637225.1 uncultured Selenomonadaceae bacterium | reverse complement strand
TTACTTACTACATTATTCTATAATTTTTATCTTTTTCCTGCTAAAATATTATTTTTCTTTTCTACTCTATATTTGTCTCTAAATGGATACATTTGTAATTCATACTTTTTTAGCTTATCACTTATCCGTTTGTCTCCAAGTGGAGACATTTACACAACCTATACTTTCCCTCTTTTTCTACTTCGTTATTTGTCTCCAAATGGAGACGTTTGAAATTCATACTTTGTTGACTTACCACTTCTCCATTTGTCTCCAAGTGGAGACATTTACATATTTATTCGTTCTTTCAAGCTAATTAATTATATTTAGTATCGTTTTTGGTATCATGTCATAAAAAAAGTATTGTTTTTTTTTTAGATGTGTGTTATAATTATTTTAGATATCCAAAATATAAACAGCTATTGGAGGGAGTTTTCAATGGCTAGACCAAAAGAATACGATAACAAAATAAGATTAACGCTGAGTACTGACTACCAAATCAGAGAACGTCTCCGCATTGTCTCCATTCGTAGTGACAAAAACGTTAATCAGCTAATCAACGAGGGAATAGATCTTGTATTCGATGAATATGAAAAGCAAGGGATTTATTCTGATTTACACCCACACACAAGTACAAAGGAGCGTCATGATATGATTCAATCAGATGGTCAGGAACGTAAAACTGCTGTAATCACCATAACCAATAACAAGGGTGGCGTAGCTAAAACTACCACCTGTGCCTCTCTTGCTGTTGTTGCCTCCAAAAAGAAAAAAAGAGTATTAGTCATTGACCTAGACATACAGATGAACACCTCTGACCTCATGGGTTATCCTATAGGTAGTACCGAACCTAATGTTGCTAATTATCTCGAAACCTTCTTTGATGCTCAAATGGGTACTGTAGACATTAAGAACTACATTTTGCCTACAAGATACAAAAACGTAGATGTTATGATATCCTCACCTAAAATGCAGGTTAATTTTGAGCAGACCTTGCAGACTGTCAGCAGTAATCGTGGTGACTTAGTAGGACGCATGATAAAAAACATCAAGAAGCTTGGCTTATATGACTATGTTTTCATAGATACACAGCCTTCTATGGGCATTATCGTGACTTCTACCTACAAGGAAAGTGACTGGCTTATAATTCCAACAGAACCAGAAAAATACGGTATTGAAGGCAGTGTAAAAGTTTGCAATTTCGTCAACACCAGAATCATGGATGAATTGCCTGTTGCCAAAATCGCTGGTATCGTATTTGTAAAAACTGATGAACGAACCGCTCTAGCCAAAGCTATTCCTGCCTTCAGACAACAGTTAGAGGAAATGGGGGCACATTGCTTCCAGACTACTATACCTCACAGTGCTGACGTTCCTAAGGCTCGTATGAATGGCTGTGCTGTTACAGACCTTTACCCATTATCCAAACCATCTCTGAAATACATCGAACTATTCAAAGAACTAGAGGAGGTTGTACAGAATGGCTAAACCTAAGATGGATTTTTCCACCTTTAAGATAAATACCAACATCAGTGGAAGTTACAATGTCATTAATGACAACGAAAAAAAAGAGGTTAAGGACTTTATTGAATCCGCTCCTATCACTCCTGCATTTGAAAAAGAAACCCAAGAGTCTGCTATCAAAAACGATGAAAAAATCCAGTCTCTTTTCCCTTCCAAGCTCAACCTTGACATTCCACTCGAACAGCTGGATCCTGCTCCTGATGAATGGAATTTCTTCAATAAGCCGGACATAGAGACTTTCAAACTCATCGTCAAGAGCATTTACTATCAGGGACAGCTTGCTCCTGCACTGGTTTGGAAACAACCTAACGGAAGGTACATGATTCTAGGTGGACATACCAGATACACTGCTTTGAAATTCCTAAAGGAAACATATGGTGAAGACAGATTTAATACACTAAACTGCCATGTTTACGAAGAAAATCAAATAGATACTTCTACTGCTCAGTTTATAATCATAACAAACAACATGACTCAAAGAGCAAAAGAAGCTCCAAGTATTCAGATAAAGAGTATCGTTCATGCTGTTAATCTTCAAAAAGCTATCAAGAAGGAACATTGGGGAGAGCTTGAAGGCAGATCCATAGACATCGTTGCTAAATCTTTCGGTATAGGCAAAGGTTCTGCTAACAGATTTTACCAAATGCGTAATCTCATACACCCATTTATCAATCTTCTCGATATGGGTACCTTGAAGCAGTCTACCGCATTAAAACTTTGTCTGCTTTCTCCCGAAATTCAGCACTACATTGCAGATAACGAGTTATTTGATTCCTTAAAAGACGAAAAACTGAACCAGCTACGTACTGCCAAAACAGTTGATGAAGCCGTTGAAATAATAACTGCTCCTGAAAAATATAGCTTTGGTGGTGTGAAGTTAGACTACTCAGTACCAAAATCTTTCCGTAAGATTAATCTCGCCATGGATGAGGAAGACATTACTGCTGTAAAGGACTCCTTCCTCCAAGCTTTAGATACAATACAGTTCAAAAATGAAAAATCCAGAAAGCTGTTAGTTGATTTACTAAACGGAATTTAATATCTTACGTCTTGAAAGATGTACTTGTTTGCTTAGTGCTGTACAGGTACATCTTTTTTATTGCCAAAGCACTTTTTAGCAATTTAAGCTGCTAGGTTCATGGCAAACATCACTCGCGGGAACTATATTACCAAACTACTTTTATTAAACCGCGGTGATTTTGACAGGGTTCTAGTAGCTATCGGGGCGACGATTTGTAATACGGAGCCCTGATTTTTAGAAGTGGGGGTGATTAGCCCCCGCAAATCTTCATTATGAAATTAGAAAAAACAACATTTCTCTTTGTTATATCTTTGTAATGTCTTTGTATGTCTTTGGGATTTCTGGAAGCCCTGCTATTACTGGGCTCGCGGGACCCTATGGTGGAAGATTTGTGATATATGGTGGAAGATTTGTGATATATGGTGGAAGATTTGTGATATTACGGTGGAAAATTCATGCTATTGGTGGAAGATTTGTGATATATGGTGGAATTTTTGTGATATTTTTTCATTTTCTATTGACTTCTTTATGAAAAAGTAGTATTTTATTAGTAAAAGTACGTTTAGATTTTATCTAATTTTGCTGTTTTTTTGGTAAAAATCACAAATCTTCCACCGTTAACATAAAAATTTGTATTTTAGGGGGTGTTATCCGTTGGGAGCAGATGATAAGGATTTTAATAATATACCTGTTAGCGTATTGGATAACACCAAGTATCAGGATAGGGATATCCGTCAGGCTAATAAGCTTGTAGAGGCTTGTAAGCAGTTTGATATTTTAGAAGGACGGCTGTTTTGTCTCGGTGCTATGGAGCTTTATCCTCAGCTTGTAGAAGGTAAAGGCGATACAGAATTCACAGAGGTAAAAATTGAAACGGAGGATATTCAAAAACTTTTTGGCGGTCATCCTGAATATTACAGGCGTTTGAGAGCGGCTGCCAGGAAGCTTCAGGGGCGTCTTGTCGATGTACGGGACAGTGATGATGAGAATATTGGCTGGAAGAGCTTAAATATTTTTAGACGCATGGAGTTTGATAAAAAAAAGGGTGGCTTGATTATCCGTTTTTCTGATGATATGAAGCCGTATCTTCTTGAGCTTGTTGATAAAAGCTATACCAGAGTAGCTGGAAAGGTCATTTTTGCTTTGTCATCACCGTATGCAATAAGAATTATTGAGCTTATGCTGGAGTGGCAAAACTTCCCTGATGTAAGGCGTACCCACAAGATAACACGTTCTTTCACAATTAAGGAGCTTCGGGCGCTTTTAGTGATTGGTTCAAAGTATAAGGCTATTAGGGACTTTACCAGGTATATAGTCAAGGCAGCGGCGGATGATATTAATGCTTCGACAGAGTACCGCATGGAATTTGATACTCAGAAGACTGGCAGAAAGACGATTGGCTATATAATTACTTTGTATCTTCCGTTCAATCAGAGCAACGAGATGGCTACTGTGCAGGATGTGGTGAAAGTCAGGAAGGAAGCGGCTCTAAAAAAGGCTGGTGCTGAGTATGCTACTGTGGACAATAATGACACAGATATTAAAACAATACTCATACACTATGGTGTTGGTAAGATTGTAGCTGGAAGGCTGGCAAAGAACTTTTCACGTGAACAGATTGTCAGAAATATAAAGTATGCCCTAGCTAAGCCTAAGGTCAGGAATTTGGGGGCATATATTGCAAATGCTGTCAGAGATGATTATTTTGGTACTAGAGGTGCACCGAAGGGGATGGAGGATATGTTCTCCTCGGATTATCAGGATTTTGATGTGCCTCAGAATGCTCAGGAGATAAAAAGTCATATTTCTCCAGAAACAAATATCTCTGAGTCGTATATTGCTTCATTGGCTAATTGGCTGGAAAGTAAAAATATACCTAGAATTTTCGCTATGGCTATTGCTAAAAATGGAACCAATATAGAAAAATCGCATGTTAATTTTTTAGAAAAGATAGGCTTAGATACAAAATATTTTATTTCCTGTGTGGAAAAAGGAATAATTCCTGATGCAGAATCAGTTGTTTCAGTAAATAATATAAAAAGTGTTGAATTAAAAAATACAGCTGAAAATTCATTATTTGCAGATAGCGATAATTTGTCTGTAATAAAAGAAAATAGAACTGATTATATCTCTGAGTCAGATATTAGTAAATCTATAAAAAAGAAAATAATGACTGGCAAGAGATTAACAGAAGCAGAAGTTGATTTTTGCGTAGAAAATGGAATTGTTCTTCAGAAATGGTGTACAACTTTTGGAAAGAATATCGAGGATATTATTCCATTGTAATTTTAAAGGATGGATTCTTTAGTGAATAATTCAAAGTATAATTTATTATATAGCATAGAAGCTGAATTAACAGTTTTAAGCTGTTTGCTTAAAGATAATAATATTTTTGAAGAAGCTGAAAGAATACTTCAAACAGAAGATTTTTATAAAAAATCCCATCAGTATATTTTTGAAAGTATGAAAAGATGTCATGCTAAAGGATATACTGTTGATCCTATTAGTGTATATGAGGATATAAAAGAAAAAAAATTAGCTAAGCAGATTGGTGATATTGATGGTCTTACCATGATTTATGAGTATGCGGATAATTCTCTGAATGTTTTATCCTGTATTAATATTATCAAGGAAAAATCAATCAGGCGAAGATTATATCATATTGGTACAGAAATTTGCAGTAATGCTATTTATTCGGTTAGCAGTATGCCAGATGCCATAAACAGTGCCGAAGAACAGATTATGAGTTTATCTGTGAGTAATCATAGCAGTAGTAATGAGCATATTTCAACAATGGCTGATTTGGTAGCTGAACGAAGACGAAAGGACGCTAATAAAGAAAGTGACAGCATACCTACATATTACAAAAATATTGATGGACTTTTAAATGGATTAGGAAAATCAGACCTGCTCCTTTTAGCGGCAAGACCTAGTGTCGGTAAAACGGCTTTTGCTTTGAACTTAGCAGTAAATATGGCACAGGAGAAAAAAAGAGTATTGATATTTTCTCTGGAAATGACAAATATTAAAATATTTGAAAGGCTTATGGCTATTTATAGTGGTGTGTCATTTCAAGTATTGAATGCAGATAACAAAACAAGAGATGATATAGCGGCAATAGATTTTATCCATGAAAGTATTATAAATTTACCTATCGAAATAAATGATTCAAGTGAATTAACAGCTCTTGATATTCGTTCAATAGCGAGGAAGGTAAAGAAAAATCATGGCAATCTCGATTGCATAATAATTGATTATATACAGCTTATTAAGGGAACATCTGCAAGAAGCGTAGATAATCGTAATCAGGAAATAAGTGAAATTTCAAGGTCATTGAAGCTTATGGCAAAGGAATTAAATATTCCAGTGATTGCATTATCTCAGCTGAATCGTGCTTCAGAGTCACGAAATAACCACCGCCCAATGCTGGGAGACTTAAGGGAATCAGGAGCATTAGAGCAGGATGCAGATGTAGTTATGTTCCTGTATAGAGAGGATTATTATCAGACTGAGAAGAAAGTAAAAAATCCTGATTTGACTGAACTTATTGTATCAAAGCACAGAAATGGTCCTGTAGGAACGTTATATTTTAATTTTAAAAAAGAAACAGGACGTTTTCAGGAATTAAATTCTGATGTAAAAGAAGTATAGCCAGAATTGTAAAATATTTTTAATTTTGTGGAGCATGTATTTATGAGTATTGATGATTTACCAGAATTAGAGGGGAAAAATGAATATGTAAAAATGCAGGCAATTAAGGAAAGGGAGCGTATTTTTACAGAATTAAAAAGTATAGGTGGTAATACTGAGCCTATAAAAAAATTTCTTCTTAGCAGAACAAAAGCAAGCTGGTGGGCAAACTCAGCTTATAAAAGAAATATAATGGAAATTGTCAGAATTAATAAAAAAAATATTTTTCAGATTGGGTAGAGTTTCATGAATATTTATGGTGATAATCCAGCAGAAGAATTTTCCTTAATGGAGAATGATGAAAAGTTTTCACAAAGAATCAAGCAAATAGAAAATATCGTTAATTCTGCCATAAAAGAAATAAAGGAAAATAATGAATGGACAAAGCTATCCTCTAAATGGTATGATAAACAGACAAGCAAGGACGCAAGATTGATAATTTATGAAATACAGAATCATCCCAATATAGTTACTATATGCAGGGGAATAGCATCAAAAAATGTGCTTAATAATACAACGGTGCTTTATAAATGGGTGGATGTTTCTGAAAAAATAAAATTTGGTCCAGAAGCTAATGTCTGTAAGCTTTTAACAGGTAATAATTATGAAAAATTTGTAGAATGGATTTGGCACAGGTCTATTCCAGATGGTTTGTCATATTACGATTTGATGTCGTTGTTTGGAGTTTTTCAAGGAATAGAAAAAGATAACAGATGGTTTAAATTTCCGAGAAGAAAGCTTATAGCTAAAATAGAACAGCCTGCAAGAAAAATATATAGAATTATTGATTATTTTATTAAAGAAAATTTAGCAGTTGCATATTTTGACAGGAATACTTATTCATTTTATATAAAATGGTCATTTAAAGAAAAAAATATTTTACCATGCAAGCAGTATAGCGAAAATGACTGGCAAGGGATTATTGAAAAGTTTGAATTTCAGGGAAATGGTTTTTCATCTATATCTGATAGTGATTTTGGTGTTGATATTTTAAAGAGTGCAATGATTACTCATGCAAAAAACTTTTTTAATAACATACCTGATGGCTACGATAATGAGAAAAAAGAATATTTAGATGGCATAGAAAGTATTATTGAAGAATATCGTATAAATTTAAGTGCACAAAATGAATAATATAAAGTTAAAGCCTGCTGAAAATTATCAACAGGCTTTGTTTTTTGTGTAGGATTAAATTAAGTTTAAATGCTTAAATGCCTTATATAAGCCGTCCTTATCTACATCGTCAGTAATATAGTCAGCAGCCTGTTTAGCTTCATCACCGCCACTGCCCATACATACGCTGTAATTGCATACCTCAAACATAGGAATGTCTACCTTGGCATCACCAAAGGCGATGGTGTCCTTAATATCTGCTTTTAGGTAATCCAGTAATGTGTGAACAGCTACAGCCTTGGTAATATTAGCTACGCCTATATCGCCAAAGAGAGCAGTTTCACCTACTCCACCCCATGTGCCATGCTTAAGCTCAGGAAACTCCTTCTGTGCGTCCAAATGGTCTTGATAGGAGCTTAAGATATAGCTTACCTTGTTGAGGTCATCACGGTAAAGCTCACCGCCAAATACGATACCATGAAGGCTGTTTCTTACAGTAATCTTATCTGCATCAGCCTTTCCCTTGTAAGCCGCATATTTTTGCATAACAGGCTCGCCGGCTTCCTCAAAATTTTCGCTGGCAAACAGTCCGTTATTGCTTTCAAGGTAAAATTCTAATTTTCTGCTATGAAGCCAGTCAACAATGTGCTTGCACTGTTCAAGAGTGAGAAGCTTATGCATGACAACATTACCGTGGTCCTCAATGTAGCTTCCATTACCGCCAATCATTCCATCATAGCCAATATCAAGGATATTTTGAGGCATTTCAGCGGTAGAACGCCCTGTACACATATACACCCTATGCCCATTCCTGCGAGCTAATCTGATGGCCTCTACGGCTGAATCAGGCAGCTTTGCTTCATAGGTTACTAAGGTACCATCAACATCAATAAAGAGTATTTTTTTCATAATGCACCATTCCCATACAAAATAATATTAATTAATAATAATGTATAAAAATTTTAACATATATAATCAAAAATGTCAAGTTGTAAAATGCAAAGCTTTTCATTTATTTGGCAGGATTTACATTAAATGTGTCGAATACTAATAAGGACATAGATGCAGAAAAATTTAAGGATATGGTGATAGATATGACAAGAAAAGAACGTCTTGAGCTGATAAAAAAAGCGGATATAGCTTATTATAATGATGATGCACCGATAATGAGCGATGCTGAATATGATAAGCTTCGCAATGAATATATAGCAGAATTTGGCAATGAAGAATTAAATTATGTTCCCGGAAATACTACAAGTGAATTTCGGCCATTTATACATACTGAACCTGTAAGTTCCTTGGGAAAAGTAAAGGAAAATGATACTGTTAAGGTATTAGCCGCTGTTGAAAAACTATGGCCTGTGGTTTTGGAGCCAAAAATTGATGGCCTTACGGTAGTGGCTTATCCAAATGAGGATGGTTCCTATAATTATGTTACTAGAGGTAATGGCGATCAAGGCGATATTCTTCCGAATTTTATAAGCAAATACGAAGGCATTCAAAAGAAAAACAGTAAATATCCTATACGTGGTGAGGTTTTCTTAGGACAGGCTGATTTTGAATTTATCAATAATGTTTTGGAATCTGAGGGCGAACAGTTATTAGCAAATCCTCGTAATGCGGCGGCAGGTATTTTAAGAAATAAGGAACGTAGCCGATGGCTGGATAGATTACAGTATTTGACTTATGATGTTTTAGAAGTGGACTGGACTGAGGATGAAAAAATTGCTTATATAAAAAAGCATACACCATTTAATACAGTGAAGGTATGTCAATTTGATACAGCACAGGAAACAGCAGATAATATAAAAAATGTTTATAATGATTATCTCCATAAAGGAAAAATACCTGTAGATGGTGTAGTTATTAAAACAAATCAAGAAAACAGCTTGCAGAGATACGGACGTACAGGTCATCATCCTAATAATGCCGTTGCGTGGAAGGTTGAACAGACTGGTGTTATTACTGTTTTAAAAGATATTGAGTGGCAGGTAGGCAGAAAATATATTACACCAGTTGCTATTATGGAGCCTGTAAGTATTCAAGGTTCAGTAGTAGAAAAGGCAAGCGTAGCGAATATTTCCATTATTAATAGACTTGGTTTAACGAAAAATGCTAAAATCCGTATGATAAAGGCAAACGAAATTATCCCTCAGATTATCGCCGTAGAGGAAGACATGGGGGGAGATAATTTTACAGTTCCTGAAGTATGTCCTTGCTGTGGTACAGAGGTAAAATTTGATAATGACAGGATGTATTGTCCAAATGAAGCCTGCAAGGAAAAATTAGCTCAGAATTTGTCATATATTGCCAGTAAAAAGGTATTAAATATTAAGGGGTTATCAATAGAAACATGTAGAAAAATAATTAATTATTTATTAGAAAAAAATCCTCTTGCTGAAAATGCTTCTAGTTTTAATGCAGTTGCAGATTGTCTGGGACTTACCAAAGACGATATACTTAATTTATCAGGATTTAAGGATAAATCTGCTGAAAAATTAGCAGAAAGTATCATTCAGGCAGGAAAGGAAGTAAGTACAGAAAAATTTGTAGCCGCTACAGCTATGACTGGTATCGGTCTGATGGCTGGTGGTATTTTAGCGAAGAAATATGGTTCTGTCGAAGAAATTATAAAAAATGTAACAAGGGCAGAAGCGTTTGAAGAATTACAGCAATTAGACGGTATTGGTTCTGAAACTGCTAAAGCATTATCCAGTGATGAATTTGTAAGCAGATTGAAAATATTAAGTAAATATTTGACAAATAAAGCACAGGAAATAAAGGAAAATGACGATGAAAATAAGGAAAGTTTATCTTTTGTTCTGACAGGAAAAATGGAACAGCCACGAAGCTATTATGAAGAAATTATTAATAAGGCAGGTCATAAGGTAGTAGGCAGTGTATCTAAAAATACAGCATATCTTGTAATAGCTGATGTGAACAGTACAAGCTCAAAGGCTAAAAAAGCTAGAGAGGTCGGAACAAAATTAATTAGTCCTGATGAATTGGTAGCTATGTTTAGTAACTGATACAACTGAGGGAAATAAAATGGAAATAGATGAAAGATATCATGATTTACCTATAAGTGTAGATTATGAGGCAAGTATTATAAAATCTGATGGCAGTTGTGAAAAAAGAATAAAAACTGTTATGGCAGAGCATAAAATTGATGTTTACATTAATGATATTCTTACGATGAAATTAATGTGTCTTCCTGAATATTTAACGGAGCTTGTATTAGGAAGAATGCTGACAGAAGGCATTATTAAAAATTCTGATGAAGTAAAAAATATCTATGTTTGTGAGTATGGAAAATGGGCAAGGGTAATTCTTAATAAGGATGTACCACAAAAAAAGAAAGAGCTTTTTGCAACAGAAAATAATTTTGTAGAAACTACTCAATCCTGCTGTACAGAAAATCATGTCATTAATGATCTTTTTACAGAAAAAGGATTACCATCCAAGGTGGTTTCTATTCCATGTGATGCAGAGGATATTTTCTTCATGGCAAAGCATTTTGCTGATGATACTCCTTTACATAAAAAAACAGGAGCTACTCACAGCTGTTTTCTTTATCAAAATAAAGAAATTCTTTTTGAATGTGAGGATATAGGCAGACATAATGCTATTGATAAATGTCTTGGCTATGCTTTAAGAGAAAATATTGATGTAAAAAAATGTATGCTGTACACTTCGGGACGATTAAGTACAGATATGGTATTAAAGGCTGTAAAAGCTGGATTGCCTGTTATTGTCAGCAAGGCGGCACCATCATCAGATGCAATAGAAATAGCAAAATATTTTAATTTAAAATTAGTATGTCATGCTCGTAAGGATAGCTATGTAGAAATAGAATAAAGGCAGGTATAATAAATTGAAAAAGAGTGTTCATAATATTAATATTCAGGTGTATGTAACAGATACATCTGCACTAAAAGATCCAATATTATATAATAAATTATTGGAGAAAATGCCAAATTACAGAAAAGAAAAGATAAATAACTTTAATTTTCCAAAGGATAGAAATTTATCTTTAGCGGCAGGTGTATTACTAAGTTATTCTTTGAAGAAAAATGGATATGCAGAAGAAGAGTTGGAAATTGCTTACGGGGAATTTGAAAAGCCATACTTTAAAAATCATCCTGAATTAAACTTTAATCTTGCACATTCAGGCGAGAGAGCTATTTGTGCTATTGCCATATCAAAGCAGCCATTAGGAAATGAAATCGGCTGTGACGTAGAAGAAAATACTCCAGAACAGATTGAGTATTTGAAGGAATATAATATGTCGGTAGAGCAGTGGACAAGACTGGAAAGTTATGCTAAGGCAACACAGACAGATTTAGAAAAATTATTTTATGGTGAGGCAAGTATTATGCCTGGATTTATGTTCACACACCCAGAGATAGAGCCTAATTATGAATATAATATTTGCTGTCGCAGTAAAATTCCATCAGAAAATATTCAGTATGTTGATTTAAAGGAAATAGAATTATAATAGGGAGAAGTTATTTTATGAATAATTGGGCTGTGGTTTATACATCAGT